>DYML01000047.1:18546-19867 GCA_020721605.1 Anaerolinea thermophila | reverse complement strand
CCAAACACCAGCGGACCGATCAGCGGAGTGAGCGACCTCATGCGCTTAATAAAATTGCTCTCGGTATCCAATCCGCGCGAGCGCTGGGCAGAGATGATGGTCTGCGCTTTGGCTTGCATCTGCGGCAGAATTTGCAGGGTCGAGATGATGACGTAGGCAAACTGTCCGGGTAACCCGCGCCGCGTCAGGTCAGACATTAACTCGCTGGGATGGGTGGTCAGCAGCAGAAATGTGAACGCCGAAACCATCACGATTACACGCGTAGCGTTTCGGAAGGCGAACAGCAGGCTTTCCTGCGTCACATCCAAAAAGTAGAATTTGAAAATCACGTCCACGCCGATGGGCTGAAAAAACGCCTGCATTAAAAAGAGGAAACCTGCTGCGGGCAGAATCAAGCGCAGCGCCGTCCTGAAAAATTCAGGCGCCACTTTTCCCAAAAACGCCAGGGGGATGATGACAGCCAGCGCCAGCAGGTGCGGCGTCCAATACCAGGGAGCGCCAAAGCCAATGAGAATCAGCGCAAAGGTCAGGAATACTTTTGTCAGCGGATTAAGGTTGTGGATTACGCTGTTGCGTTTGACGTAAAAGGAAAGTCGCTCGTGCATAGATGGCGATTATAAACGACAAATAAAAGGGCTTTTTACGGGGTCAAATCCACCAAAAAAAAGTTCTCGTCTTTCAACACAACCGAATATTGGCTTAAGATTTTATTCAACTCTTCACAAGTCACCTCGCTGGAAGCGCGGCAGGAGTCAAAATCACCCGCGAAATATTGCGCGCCTTGTGAAATTTTTTGCGGCAACTGAAGGCTTTGTTCCAAATGCGGCTCCATAAAACCATGCCAGCCTTTTCTTTTTGCCAAATACAAAAGGGTGGGATCGCCATCGTCTAAAATCACAACAAGGTCGGCAGGCTGGGTGCGGGCTTGCATCAGCCCGGCTAATTTTTGATTGCGCGACAGCCCTGGGGCTTCACGCGCCATCAAAATGTGGTCATAGACAAAAACGCTTGAAAACATCAGAAGCCCAACAATGCCCGCCAAAACAAAAAAATGTTTTTTATCCATCCTTGTAAAATACCGCCCAAAGAATTTACCCATAAAATAGGCGGCAGGAAAAGCAAACGGCAGTTGATAATAAAAATGCCAGAGGTTGCCCTGATTGACGATGATGAAGTAAATGAAAAGAGCGGCAAGCCAAAAATAATAAAAAATTTCGCGTTGGTTTTGCGGCTTCAAAAAAATGCCCAGGATAAAAATGGGATACCCAATGCCCGCAAAAACAAACAACCCAATGTAACTGCCAAAGATGGTGATCCAATA
>DYML01000047.1:15759-18446 GCA_020721605.1 Anaerolinea thermophila | reverse complement strand
TAAAAAAATACAAGAGTCAGCAGGGAAAAAAATATGGAAAGCAGCCTGGCAGAGAGTTCAGAAACCCCGCTGAAAAAAAACAACAACGCCAAAATATATTGAAAGATTGGAAATTCGGTTTCCACATAACCTGGCGTGTTTCCGCCCCAATCAATTTGGGGCAGAAGAAAATTGTACCCATTCTCATGGAAATTTTTGGCAATGGTCATCGTATCAACCTGACGCCAGGCATGAAACCCAACCAGGGGGGCGTTTATGTTGTACAACCTTGCCGCCAGCGCCAGTATCAACAAAAAAATCATCCATAGTTGTCGGTCGGCAAAACGCGGAAGATGTTTCCACATGGCTCACTCCAATCTTTTAAAAAAGACATCGGAAGTTTTAAAACTTCCGATGTCTGGTGATGCGGATGATTACCCGCCGAGAATATTACGAAGCATGAATGCGGCAAACAAAACCAGCAGAACCACCACGCCAACAGCAATGTACAGTTGATTTTTACTCGTGCCGCCTTCCACTACCGCCTGTTCCGCTTTGGGATAGCCGCCGATGGTGCGCTTGGGCAAGCCCTGAATAATGGCGAAGGCGAGCATGGCAGTGGTGATTTTATCTACCGGCTCTGCCAGGAAGTTTGTGCTAATGACCGCCTGCCAAATTCCTGTACCCGTCTGAAGTAAATAAGCCGTAATAAAAGAGGAGCCGCTCGCCGTTATGCCGCCGAAAAGATAAACGCCGATGGGTGTTGAAACAATGGCAGCGGTCAGCGCAACGACAAAACCTGTAACCACCACCTTCCACCAGGATTTGAAGAAGCCCCATTGCGCCATGCGACCTGCCATGTAGCCGATCATGGCGGCAACGGGCCACCAGGGGAATGCGCTTGGGTCAATGGCAATTCCCCAAATCACATTGGAAAGCGCGCCAGTTAATGCGCCCGCCCAGGGACCGCACAAAACCGCCACCAGCACTGTCCCAATCGAATCGAGGTATACCGGCAATTTGAGCAAAAGCACAATTTGTCCGACCACAATATTGATGGCAATCGCAATGGGGATCAGTACCCAAGTTTGGGTGTTGAAATTGTTTTTGATCTTTTCAAGCATAATAACCTCCAAATATTTTTTTTGTTTACATTCACATAATACCACTGCGGACTCTTATTTTTTACAGGAGGGATTTTGCAAGTTTTTCCATCCTTTCCAAAAACAACTCCATAAAAACGCGCGGTCTTACGCCGAGCGCAACTTTTATATTGGGGGCTTTTTTATTGTAGTTGTAAAAATCGGCAAAGGTTTTGCCCAGCCCCACGCCCGTTGAAATATCCACGTCCACATATAAATTTTGATACTCGCAAATCTCTGGCATAAAAGTCAGCGCCAAAGTCAACGGGTCGTTGATGACACAGCCGTCAATTTTTTGATATACATCGTGAAACTCCATGTAAAAGCGGGTCGCATCTGCAATAAATTTTGTAATCGGCGACTGAATTTTCAACAGGCGGTTCAAATCTTCCTGTAAAAAAACGCATTGATAGGTTACATCCAACGGCGTAAGTGTGATCGGTATGCCCGAATGAAAAACAATATGCGCAGCGTGCGGGTCTACATAGGTGTTAAATTCCGCCAGCGGGGTGGTGTTGCCCTCGTGCCGCAGCGCGCCGCCCATGATAAAAACTTCTTTAATATTCTCCACAATGCGCGGCTCCTGCCGAATTGCCAGGGCAATATTGGTCAAAGGTCCAACTGCCGCCAGCGTAATTTCCCCTGGCGCAGACATGATCTTCTCGATCAAAAAATCGCTGGCTTTCTGCGCCTGTGGCTGGGTCTGCGGCGCTGGAAGTTTGGCGTACCCAATGCCCTGTTCGCCATGCGTTTCAGGAGCCAGCAGCGAGGGCTGCACCAGCGGCAATTGACAACCGCGATAAACGGGAATATGACTCGCCTGCGCCAACTCCAAAACCGAAAGCGCGTTAATTGCCCCCTGTGCGGTGGATGAATTACCATGCACCACGCTCAAGGCGTCCAATGAAATTTCGGGAGATGCCAGCGCAAGCAGAATTGCGAGAGAGTCGTCAATTCCTGGGTCGGTGTCGAGAATAATTCGTTTTTGATTCATCATGGATGCAGACAAAGCGATTCCATTCTTTCTAAAAACAACTCAATAAAATCACGCCCGCGCACGTCCAGCGCCACTTTCATATTGGCGGGCTTTTTTGCAACTTTCATAAAATCGGCGAAGGTGTTACCCATCGAAACGCCGCCTGAAATATCCACATCCACATGATGCGCTTCAAAGGTGAATAACTCAGGTGCAAGAATGACCGCCAGCGTCAGCGGATCATGCAGGGCGCAGCCGTCGAAACCTTCGTATTTTTTATAAAAGTCCATGTACATCGCCGTAGAATCGCGCACAAAACGGGCAATCGGTGAGTCTATTTGATTCAGGCGTTCTACATCCGCAGTGGTCAGCAGGCACTTATAGGTCACGTCCAGCGGAATTAAGGTGATGGGAATGCCCGAATGAAAAACAATGTGCGCGGCGTGCGGGTCGGCGTGAATGTTGAACTCCGCCAGCGGCGTGACATTGCCGCCCTGACGAATTGCCCCGCCCATGATGATAAGTTGCTTCAATGCCTGCACAATGCGCGGCTCTTTGCGAATTGCCAGCGCAAGATTGGTCATGGGTCC
>DYML01000047.1:0-15659 GCA_020721605.1 Anaerolinea thermophila | reverse complement strand
CCCTCTCCTTTTATATGGCAGACCTCTTGCAAAAGTTTTTCGACCCACACAGGGCGAAAATTTTTTACAAATTTCTTTTCATACGCCTTTGCAAAATTTATTAATAACAGCCCACTTATGCAAAGACTCTTTTCTCCATTTTACCCCAAGGCTCATTCACAGCCCGCAGCGTGTGCAAGCAAAGGCTGTCAGCGTGGATTGCAAAATCTCCTGATTTTGCTCCAAAGTCGGGACGCGAAGCGTTTCGACTCCGTTCCTGACATGTTTTGTATGCACAGCCCGCAGCAGGCAAGCCCACAAGTCAAATAATTATAGTAATATATACCCACCCTATCATTCAAAAAAATCAAAAAAGAGGTCCTATGAAAAAATTCAAACTCACCTACTCCACCATGTTCAACCCGCCGGAAGAACTGCACATCGGCTTTGATAAAGCCGTGGAGGAACAAAAACAAAATATGGGCAAAGAATATGGCATGTTTATTAACGGCAAAGAGGTCTTTGCCGATGAAAAATTTGAAAGCCGCTCGCCCATCAATTCTGACTGGGTTTTGGCGCACATGCAAAAAGGAAATGCCAGCCATGCCCAACAGGCATTGGCGGCGGCACGCAAAGCCTTCCCCCTGTGGAGCCGCACCCCCTGGCAAAAACGTGTTGAATTTCTGCGCAAGGCAGCCGCATTAATTGAAGAACGAATTTTTGAACTGGGCGCAGCCATGGCGCTGGACGTAGGCAAAAACCGCATGGAGTCTCTGGGAGATGTGCAAGAGACAGCCGACCTCATTTACTATTCATGCTATCAAATGGAAAAAAACAACGGCTACATAGTCGAAATGGGAAAAGACCCGCTGGTGGGCTATGATGCCAGCAACACCTCGGTACTGCGCCCCTACGGCGTCTGGCTGGTCATTTCTCCATTCAACTTTCCCTTTGCCTTATCGGGCGGTCCTGCCGGCGCGGCGCTCGCAACAGGCAACACGGTTGTCATCAAACCCGCCACCGACACCGCATGGATCGCACGCCTGCTGGTGGATTGCTTCCGCGATGCCGGCATTCCCGACGGCGTACTTAACTTTGTTACAGGACCTGGCTCCACACTGGGGCAGGCGCTGGTAGACAGCCCGGAAGTGGACGGAATCACCTTTACCGGCTCCTTTGACGTGGGTATGAAAATGTTTCAAGAGTACGGCAAACGCAGTTATGTGCGCCCAGTTATTTTGGAACTTGGCGGAAAGAACCCTGTCATTGTCTCTAAAAATGCCGACCTGGAACGCGCCGCGCTGGGCATTGTGCGCTCGGCTTTTGGGTTGCAGGGACAAAAATGCTCTGCGGCTTCACGCGTGCTAATAGAAGATGCCGTGTACGACGACCTGCTCGGCAGGTTGAAAGACCTGGCATCCAAATTGGTCATCGGCGACCCCACACAGCGCAGCACATACGCCGGACCCGTCATCAACGCCGGCGCATACAAGGACTTTCAAAATTTTTGCGCCGAAATCACGGCGGGAAGTGGAACATTTCTGACGGGCGGTCAGGTTAAAACAGGCGGCATCTTCGACAAAGGCTATTTCTGTATGCCAACCTTCGTCACCGACCTGCCCCTCAGCCATCGCCTGTGGACACATGAAATGTTCCTGCCAATTGCCACGATTGGCAAAGTAAACAACCTGGAAGAAGCCATGCAAATTGCCAATAGCGTAAATTATGGTCTAACGGCAGGCTTCTATGGCTCTGCCGCAGAAACAGAATGGTTCTTCGATCATATTCAAGCAGGCGTAACCTACGCCAACCGCCCACAAGGCGCAACAACCGGCGCTTGGCCCGGCTTCCAACCCTTTGGCGGCGCAAAAGGCTCCGGCTCCAGCGGTAAAAACGCAGGCGGGCATTATTACCTGCCGCTGTATATGCACGAGCAAATTCGGTCTTCTGTGAAATAAGTTTACAGGGTAAAAAGAGAGAGCCTTACAAAAGGCTCTCTCTCTTTTTACCCACTATGGCAATGGAACAAGCGGCGGCAAGCGCAGGCAAACCATGACATTTTGATACTGTCTGCCAACCGCCTCCAAAATTCATTGACTGAATTTTGGAGTATAATTTGCGCTTGTGAAATCCTCAGACCTCGGAGGTTTTCAACATCGTCCCCATTGGGGAAACCTCCGAGGTCTTAATCTCTAACGGAGTAAATAAAATGGCAAAAGCAAACTTAATTTCCCCCTATGGCGGCAAACTGGTTAACCTTGTGGTTGAAGGCAAAGAGCGTGAAGACCTGCTCGCCCGCGCCGCAAAACTGCCTTCCATCAAAATCACCATGCGCAACATGTGTGACCTCGAACTGATCGCCACCGGCGGATTTTCCCCTCTCAACACCTTTATGGGCAAAGCAGATTACGACCGTGTGCTGCGCGAAATGCGCCTGGCAGATGGAACGCTCTTCCCACTGCCCATCACCCTGACGGCTGACCCAAAGGAACTGCCGACCGTCGGCGAAGAACTGGCATTGCGCAGCGCAAACTTTGACCTGATCGCAGTCATCACCCTCGACGAAGTGTTCCACTGGGATGCAGAAGTGGAAGCCGCGCACGCCTACGGCTCCACCGATTCCAAGCACCCGATGGTTTCCGAAATGCAACGCTGGGGCAAGGTTTGCATCTCTGGTCCGTTGAAAGTGGTCAACCTGCCCAAATATTATGACTTTGTGAACCTGCGCCAAACCCCCGCACAAGTTCGCGCCATGCTCGAAGAGATGGGACACGACAATGTAGTTGCCTTCCAAACCCGCAACCCGCTGCACCGCATTCACGAAGAACTCACCAAACGCGCCGCATCGGAAGTCAAAGGCTCGCTGATCGTTCACCCCGTCGTCGGCATGACCAAGCCCGGTGACGTGGATCACTATACCCGCGTGCGCACCTACAAAGCATTGGTGGATAATTACTACGATAAGAAAGACACCCTGCTCAGCCTGCTGCCGCTGGCGATGCGCATGGCGGGACCAAAAGAAGCGTTGCTCCATGCCATCATCCGCCGCAATCACGGCGCCAATCACTTCATCGTCGGGCGTGACCACGCCGGTCCCGGCAATGATTCCACTGGCAAGCCGTTCTACGGTCCGTACGATGCCCAGGAGTTGATGAAACAATACGAACCCGAACTTGGGGTGAAGATGGTTCCGTTTGAAATGCTGGTCTACCTTCCCGATGAAGCCCGCTATGTGGAAGAAAAGGATGTGCCGAAGGGCGCGAAAGTCGCCAACATTTCTGGCACACAAGTCCGCGATGATTATCTCGCCAAGGGCAAGCTGCTCCCCGAATGGTTCACCCGCCCCGAAACCGCCGAGATTTTGCGCGAGATGTACCCCCCGCGCCACAAACAGGGATTCTGCATCTGGTTCACAGGTTTGAGCGGATCGGGCAAATCTGCCACCACCGAAGTCCTCACCACCCTGCTGCTGGAACGCGGGCGCGAAGTTGCCATCCTCGACGGTGACGTTGTCCGCACCCACCTGAGCAAGGGACTTGGATTCAGCAAGGAAGACCGTGACACCAACATCCTGCGCATCGGGTTTGTGGCGGGCGAAATTGTCCATGCGGGCGGCGCAGTGGTTTGCGCAGCCATCAGCCCCTACCGCTCCACCCGCGCCGAAGCGCGCAAGATGGTCGGCGAGAACTTCGTCGAAATCTACATGGATACCCCCGTCGAAGTCTGCGAACAGCGCGATGTGAAGGGTCTGTATGCCAAGGCGCGTCAGGCAATGGTGGATGGCAAGCCGATGGGCTTTACCGGCGTGGACGATCCCTACGAAGCGCCGATTGAACCTTCCATCACCCTGCAAGGCTTTGGCGCCTCCGCCGAAGAGAACGCCCACAAGATTGTGGCGTATCTCGAAGATCAGGGCTACATTCGCAAGCAAGCCTAATTAATTGGCAAAATAGAGACGTTCCTTCGCCCCTGTTGGGGGTTGGGAACGTCTCTATTTTTTTGAACGGAGTCAAAAGTCGGAGACCTTTGACTCCCAACGACGGGAGTCGTTGGACACCAAACCATCATCGTATTTCTGATAAACTTACTGCATGACACGATTTTCAAAGTCCCCACTCCTTTTTCTCCTCCTCCTCGGCTTGATTGCAGTGGGCGCAGCGGGCTTGATCTTGTACAGCACGCCCGAAGGGCTGGGACTCTCCGACGATTCGATTGGCTACATCGCAGGCGCGCGCAGCATTCTCAGCGGGCAGGGATACCGCGAAGCCTGGCTGGCAAGCAACGGATTCGTTACCCACTTTCCCCCTGGCTTTTCTTCCATATTAGCGTTGATTGGTCTCAGCGGACTCGATCCCCTGCGCGGCGCGCGTTTTCTCAACGCGCTGTTGTTTGGCGCGAATGCGTTTTTGCTTGGAGTCATCGGCTGGCGCATGACCCAATCACAGGCGGCGGGCGTGACTTTGGCTTTGCTGTTTGCGGTCAATGCGTCCTTATTTAACGCGCACGCCGTGGCGATGAGTGAGCCGCTGTATATCTTTTTTACCCTCGCGGCGTTTCTGACCTTTGCTGAATATTTCAAGACAGAAAAAAATACCTGGCTTATTGCCACTGGCGTTCTCACCGCCTTTGCCTACCTCACACGCTACGCGGGGCTTGCGCTGCTCGCCACATTTCTGCTCGCGCTGATACTTCTGCAAGGCACGCTGCGGAAAAAATTGGCAAGTGTGGGAATTTTCCTTGCCAGCACACTCCCGTTTTTGATCGGCTGGGGCATCCGCAACCAAGTCGTCGCTGACAATGCCACCAACCGCACGCTGGTTTATCATCCGCTCACAGCGGAGAATATCGAAACGGGCATTTACAACATCTCGGAGTTTTTCATCCCAGTTGAAAATTGGCGGCGCGCGCTGATCAAAACGCCCAACTTCTTTTTTATTCTCATTGCAATCATTACCCTGGTTCTTCTCGTCTGGGTCGTTTACAAAGGCTTGAGAAAATTTCTCCAGCCTGCAAGCAAACAGCCCGAAATTTTATCCTTCACCAACGGGCTTTATATCTTCGGCTACCTCGCGTCCATCTTTTCCTCCATGATGTTGTTCGACGCCAGCACCAAATTCAAACTTCGCATCCTTTCGCCCGTTTATGTTGCCATGCTGATCCTGCTTGTTTTTCTTGGGCATTGGGCATGGCAAAAACGCAGCGCTCTTTTACGCGGCATGATCACGCTTGCGGCGCTCGTCATTTTGGCGCTCTCCGCCTACGACACCTCCAACTTCGTCATCAAACTTCACAAAGGCGGACAGGGCTACGCATCCTTCAAATGGTATGATTCAGAGGCGATGGATTTTCTCAGCCAATTGCCCGCTGGCACGCGCATCTACACCAACCAACCCGGTCCCGTTTATCTTTACACAGACCGCCCCAGTTATGTTTTACCCGATCTGGTGGATGCGGTCACTGGCTTGCCGCGCGAAAAATATACCGAAGGCGTGCAAGCCCTGCACGAAGACGTGCTTTCTGGCAAGGCAGTCCTTGCGCTTTTCAAATTTGGCTCGGAAGAGGAAGACGCGCAATCGGTTTACATCCAACTTGCCGACGGCTTGTACCTGGCACACGATACGCGCGGCGATAAAATTTATACCGCATATCCATAAAAGGAAACCAAATGACAATTTTTGACAAATTCAGTTTGAAAGACAAGGTCGCCATCGTCACAGGCGGCGGCGGACAGTTGGGAACAGAATTTTGCAGGACGCTTGCCGAAGCAGGTGCGGCGGTGGTGGTCGCAGATTTATTGATTGACCATGCCAACCGAACATCCAAACTGCTGACGGATTCGGGCTACGCCAACTTCGCCTTCCAACTCGATGTGACCAGCCCCGAATCGACCCGTGAGTTGGTTGCCGAAACCGTGAAGCGATTTGGACGCCTCGACATCCTCGTCAACTGCGCCGCGCTCGATCCCAAGTTCGACCCCGATGCCGCCTCCAAAGGAATTGCCCCCGGCGCATTTGAAGACTATCCGCTGGAACAGTGGAACGCCGCCTTGAACGTCAATCTGACAGGCATCTTCCTGATGACTCAGGCTTGTGTCAAACAGATGGTCGCGCAGGGCAAAAAAGGCAGCATCATCAACATCTGCTCGACCTACGGCTTGAACGGTCCCGATCAGCGCATCTACATCAAAGATGGAAAACGGGTGGCGTTCAAGCCCGTGTACTACACCACCACCAAAGCGGGCGTGATGGGCTTCACCAAATACCTCGCCGCGTATTACGCCGAGACGGAAATCCGCGTGAATGCGCTCACCCCCGGCGGCGTATTCAACAATCACGAAGAATATTTCGTCAAGAATTACTCCGCCAAGACCATCATGGGTCGCATGGCAAAGAAAGATGAAATGAACGGCGCGCTTTTGTTCCTTGCCTCCGAAGCCTCCTCCTACATGACAGGCAACAACGTCATCGTGGACGGCGGATGGACGGCATGGTAGTTTTAGTGATCAGTGACCAGTGTTCTGTAATCAGTAATCAGTAACGCAGGTCACCGACTGGGAACTGATAACTGATGACTGAAATACTTGCATTAATTCCCGCGCGCGGCGGCTCAAAAGGAATTCCGCGCAAGAACATCCGTTTATTCGCGGGCTATCCGCTCATCGCGTGGAGCATTGCCGCAGCGAAGCAATCCAGCCTCGTGACGCGCGTGATCGTCTCGACGGATGATGAAGAGATCGCAGCCGTCGCCCGCGAGTGGGGAGCCGAGACTCCCTTCCTCCGCCCCGCTGAATTGGCACAAGATAAAACCACCGACCTGCCCGTCTTTGAACATGCGCTCAAATGGCTCGAAGATGTGGAAGGCTATCGCCCCGATATTTTGATCCAATTGCGCCCCACGTCGCCGATCCGCCCGCACACCATGCTGGATGACGCCATTCGCATCCTGCTCGAACATGCTGACGCGGACTGCGTGCGCGGCGTTGTGCCTGCGGGGCAAAACCCATTCAAGATGTGGCGCTTCAACGGAGAACGCAATCCCTTGAATCCATTGCTTGCAGTGGACGGCATCCCCGAACCGTACAATGCGCCGCGCCAGATTTTGCCGCCCGTTTACTGGCAGACGGGTCACATTGACGCGATCCGCGTTTCGACCATCGCCGACAAACACTCATTAACGGGCGATGTGATCTACCCGCTGTTGATTGACTCAAAATACACGGTGGATATTGACACGCTGCCCGATTGGGCAAAATACGAAGCGCTGGTCTACAGCGGATTGGAAATGGTCTCGCCAGGCAAGCCGCGCCGCGCCATGCCTGAAACCATCAAGTTGATCATCTGCGACTTTGACGGCGTAATCACCGACAACCACGTTATCACCGACCAGGACGGGCGGGAATCAGTCAGCGCCTCACGCAGTGACAGTATGCACATTAAAAAGTTGCGCGAGATGGGCATTGAGTTGATGATCCTCTCTTCGGAGCCGAATCCCGTTGTGCTGGCGCGCGCAAAAAAAATGGGTGTGGAAGCAATTCACAATTTAGGCATGGAGCACAAAGACCACGCAATGCGCGAAGTCCTCAAGCAGAAAAATCTCAAAGCCGAAAATGTCATCTACCTCGGCAATGACCTCAACGACCTGCCATGTTTTGAAATTGCAGGCTGGTCTGTGGCTGTCGCGGACGCCTACCCCGAAGTGATCCGCGCGGCAGACCATGTGCTGACGAAGAACGGCGGTCATGGCGCGGTGCGAGAATTGTGTGAAATTGTGTTATCGAAAATCAATTACTAATTACCAATTACATAATTAACAATTGGTAAAAAATTTAGGAGATAAAATGACTCGTGAAATCAAATTTGGAAATCGAATGATGGGCGATGGTCACCCGACCTACATCATTGCAGAAGCAGGAATCAACCACAACGGCGATCTCGACATCGCAAAGAAAATCATTGACGCCGCCGCCCACGCGGGCGCGGATGCGGTCAAGTTTCAGAAGCGCACCCCCGAAATCTGCACCCCGCTTGATCAGCAAAAGCAAATGCGCGAAACGCCCTGGGGCTACATCACCTATTTGGACTATCGCTACAAGGTTGAATTCAGCGAAGAGCAGTACCGCGAGATTGATCGTCATTGCAAGGAAAAAGGCATTGACTGGATGGTCTCGGTCTGGGACGAGCCTTCGGTGGATTTCATGGAACAGTTCGACACCCCTGCCTACAAACTGCCTTCGGCTTCGCTGACTGACCACGCCCTGTTGAAGCACGTCCGCAAGACGGGCAAACCTGTCATCATCTCGACGGGCATGTCTACAATGGAAGAAATCCACAAGGGCGTGAATGCCGTCGGCGCGGAGAATCTGGTCGTCATGCACAGCACCAGCGCCTACCCCTGCGCGCCTGAGGAATTGAATCTCAAGATGATCAAAACCCTGCGCCGCGAATTTCCCAACATTCCCATCGGCTATTCTGGACACGAGGTTGGTCTTGTTCCCTCAGCCATTGCCGTCGCTTTGGGCGCGACCTCGGTGGAACGTCACATCACGCTTGACCGCGCCATGTGGGGCAGCGATCAGGCGGCTTCGGTGGAGCCAGGCGGCTTTGAGCGGCTGGTCAAATACATCCGCGTGACCGAAGCCTCGCTCGGTGACGGCGTGAAGCAGGTCTACGAATCCGAAAAGGGTTCACTAAAAAAACTACGCCGTGTGGTGAATTAATAAGGATTTACCAATTACCAATTACATATTTTGTAATTGGTAATTGGTAATTGGTAATTTATGGGATTGATTCAAAAACTCCGCCGTACGTTACGCCCCGCAGGAAAAACCGCCCAAGCCATTTTGCGTTGGAAACGGTTTTCTTTTAATGACGCGCCGCCCGTCTTCGGCAACTCCAAACCCAAGAGCGGATCACACCTGCTGCTGCAAATTCTCAATGGCTTTACGCAGATCATGCCCTACCGCTATGTGAATGCGGATCCAATTCGGACGATCAAGAAAGACGGCGGACGGCGGACGATGGACAGTGTGGCAGCGGATTTACGCGTTGTCCCGTCTGGTATCATTGGCTGGGGCTATGTCGAAGCGTCTCCTGAAAATGTGGCGGTCTTGTGCCAGCCCAACCGCGTCAATTATTTCATCTACCGCGACCCGCGCGACATGCTGGTCTCACAGGTCTTCTTCGCCACCGACATGCACGGCGAACATGGAATGCACGAATACTACAAGTCCCTGCCTGATTTCGCCGCGCGGCTCAACGTGGCAATCACAGGCATTGACCGTGACGGGCTGAAAATGGTCAGCGTCAAGCAGAGGTACGAAGGCGTCTTTCAATGGCTCGAACAAAAGCATGTGATGTGTATCCGCTTCGAGGACTTAATCAACAACCGCGACATCACTTTGAACGCCATGCTCGACCAAGTGGAAAAGACGGGCTACCGAATCCCAACGCCGCGCGAAAAAGCGCTTTCCGTTTTGGTGGACGCGATCAACCCAAAGAAGAGTCACACCTTCCGCTCTGGAAAAACAGGCGGGTGGCGGCAGCATTTCAACGAGGAACATAAAAAGTTATTCAAAGATGTGGCGGGAGATTTGCTGGTCAGGCTGGGGTATGAGCAGAATAATGATTGGTGAAAACTAAAACGGCGTGATTTCTGATGGTAAACCGTCAGAAATCACGCCGTTTGTGATGGACGACATGGTTTTTGACGGGTACAATGGGGATATGTATATTCAACGCCTCATCTCGGATCAAATAAAAAACAAAATTCTCCAGTCGCCAAAAGTGGTGGTGGTGTATGGCGCGCGCCAGGTGGGCAAAACCACTCTGGTAAACCACCTGGTATCCGAACTCCCCCTCAGAACGCTGCGAATAGACGCGGAAGATTCGCGCTACACTGAAGTTTTATCAAGCAAAAACGTCGAGCGCTTAAAATCACTTCTAGCTGGGTATCAACTCGTTGTAATAGACGAAGCCCAGCAGATTCCAGAAATTGGCACAACCCTAAAACTTATCCACGATCACATTGCCGATGTGCGCGTGATAGCCACTGGCTCTTCTTCATTTGACCTGTCCAATAAGATCATGGAGCCGCTCACAGGCAGGCACTGGTCGTACACGCTTTATCCCATTTCATACGGCGAACTTGCGAAGGAAAATAACACATTCGAACTTGACCAACGGTTGGACGAGGCGCTGATCTACGGGGCATATCCTGAAATTTTGACAACCCCTTCCCTGGAAGAAAAAAAAGAATATCTTAATCGCCTGTGCTCATCCTATTTATTCAAGGATGTCTTGCAAATTGCACAAGTGCGTAATTCGTTGAAATTACAACAACTTCTTAAATTGCTTGCCTATCAGATCGGCAGCCAGGTTTCACTCAACGAACTTGGGACACGGCTCGACATGAATCGAGAGACAGTTACGAGATATATTGACCTGCTGGAAAAATCATTCGTCATTTTTAGGTTAAGCGGGTTGAGCCGCAACCTGCGAAATGAAGTCACCAAAATGGATAAAATCTATTTTTATGATTTGGGCATTCGCAACAGCATAATTGACATGCTCAAACCATTGAACGACAGAAATGATGTCGGGCAGTTGTGGGAGAATTTTCTGATCAGCGAACGCATCAAGCGTAACGCATACTCAGGCAGCCGCGCCTCGACCTACTTCTGGCGATTAAGCACAGGCGCGGAGATTGACTTTGTGGAAGAACAGGAAGGAAAATTTCACGGCTTTGAATTCAAGTGGGGCAATAAACAGGCAAAGCCGCCCGCCAGTTGGGGAGCAGGGTATCCCGACTCATCGTTTGCCTGCATCAACAGAAACAACTATTTATCGTTTATCACGGACATCTCATAAAAACTCATGCTCAAAGAATTCTTCACCCAACGTATCAAACGCGGACTTGTCCGCCGACTCAACAATTTCAAAATTGCCCAAGTCACACAACTCGTAACTCGTCACTCGCCAACTGCCTCTGGCGCGCCTGTCGTCTTCTTCAAAGCCTCCACGGGCATTGACGATCTCTCGTGGAACAGCGGATTTCACCTGCTGACCTCGTGGGCGTTCCGCTTGCAGGGAATTCCCGTCGTTTATTTTGCCTGCAACGCTGGCATGAGTCATTGTGTACTCGGCACCAACCGCGACCATCCGCAAAAAGAACCGCCGTGCAAATCATGCGTTTATCAGTCCAAAACATTGTACGCGGGGGTGGAAACGTTTAACGTTAAACAGCCCGCCCTGAGCCTGCCGAAGGGTTCAACGTCGGGCGTCAACTGGTTCAACTATCAACGCGACACGCAACTCGCAACCGCCATCTCGAATCTTTCCGTTCCAGACCTGATGACCTTCGAGTGGCAAACCCTCCCGCTCGGCGCGTTGTGCCTGCCTGGGTTGAGATGGGTTCTGCGAATCCACCATCTGAACGATGACGAATCGACGCGCTACCTTTTGCGGGAATATATCCTGTCGGCGTGGAATGTGGCGCGGAAATTTGACGCCCTGCTCGAACAGACTCAGCCGAGAGCGGTGGTGGTTTTCAACGGGCAGTTCTTCCCCGAAGCCACCGCCCGCTACGTCGCCCACCAGCGCGGACTGCGAGTCATCACGCATGAGGTGGGGTTACAACCCGCGACGGCCTACTTCACCGAAGGCGAAGCGACAGCCTACCCGATCCACATCCCCGATGAATTTGAAATGAATGAAGCGCAGAACGCAAAACTGGATGCCTATCTGGCTAAGCGCTTTCAAGGTGATTTCACGATGGCGGGTATCAAATTCTGGGCAGACATGAAAGGACTCGATGAGTCGTTTTTGAAGAAAGCGGCGGGCTTCAAACAAATCGTCCCCATTTTTACCAATGTGATTTTCGACACCAGCCAGCCGCACGCCAACACGGTCTTTGAAGATATGTTCGATTGGCTCGATCTGGCGCTGGAGGAAATTCGCTCGCACCCTGAGACCTTGTTCGTCATCCGCGCACACCCCGACGAATCGCGTTTGAGAAAATCCAGCCGTGAAGCTGTCGAAGGGTGGGTATCCAGCCGGGGCGCAGACAAGGAGCCGAACGTTGTTTTCGTCAGCCCAAAGGAAACGCTCAGTTCGTATGAGTTGATCCTAAAATCCAAATTCGTGATGGTTTACAACTCCACCATTGGTCTGGAGGCTTCAATCATGGGCGCGGCAGTTTTGTGCGCGGGCAGGGCGCGGTTTACGCAATACCCCACTGTGTTTTTTCCGCAGACGGTTGAAGATGTGAGAAGCAAGATGAGGGAGTTTTTAGCGGCTGATGCGGTTGATGTGCCGCTTGAATTCAAACGCAATGCGCGCAGATTTTTATATTATCAGTTGTATAAAACATCGTTGCCGTTCGGCGAATTCCTTGAGCCATCCGTCCGCACCACGCAGACAAGGTTGAAGTCATTTGCGCTAGATGAGTTGGTCAAGTCCGAGTCAATCGAGGTGATTAAAAACGGCATATTGAAAGATGAAGATTTTTTGCTGAAATCGTAAGTCCTATGAAATCAAAAAGAAGGCAAGCCAACCCACGGCTCGCCTTCTTTTTTTGATCAAACAGCCTATTCGACTGCTGCAATCAACCTTTCAAGTTGAGGGATGTTTTTTACACCAACCACCAACGAAAGCACGGCGGGAGTTTCCAGTAAACTTTTCAGCGCGTGTTGGAGAAGGGTACGCCCCTGCTTTTGCGCTTCGGCTTTGATCTGTTCCAACTGATTGAACAGTTCATCGGTGAGCGCCATCGTCCATTCAGGTTTTTCAACTTGACGCGAATCTTTGGGAATCTCCGCGCCGCGCTGGTATTTATCGGTCAGCAAGCCGCCTTGCAAAACTTGATACGGCAGGACGGCGATTTGCTCACGCTGGCAGAGCGGCAAAACATCTTTTTCGATGTCGCGCTTGAGCAGGCTGTAGGCGGGTTGCAATGCCACGGGTCGCCTCCAGCCGTTTTGGTCGCAAACAGCCAACAGGTCGGAAATCTGTTCGGCGGAGAAGTTAGAGATCGCCCAATGGCGGACTTTTCCCGCGTCAATCAAATCATTCATTGCCTGTGCTGATTCAGCCAGCGGAACGGACGGATCGAATTTGTGCATGTAGTACAGGTCAACATAATCGCATCCGAGGCGGACGAGGGAGCGGTCAATCTCGCGCAGGATGTGGGCGCGGCTTGCGCCTTGATCATCGTCCGCGGGACCAATCTTCATCCCGACTTTGGTTGCCACCACCGCCTGTCCGCGCCTGCCTTTGAGCGCCTTGCCCAAAATTTCCTCGCCCACGCCGCCAGCCGAACCTGGGTAACGGGTGTAGCCTTCGTACATGTTGGCGGTATCCAAAAAGTTGACGCCGTGCTCGAGCGCCCAATGAGTGAGTTGAATCGCGTCCGCTTCACCGACGGGCGTGCCGAAGGTCATCGTGCCCAAACAAAGCTGGGAGACTTTCAGGTCAGTTTTCGGGAGAGGGTTTTGAATCATCCTAGCGACCTTTCAAGGCGGCGATTCCAGCCTTGACCGAATCCACCAGATAGTCGAGCGTTTCGTCGGGCATCCCGATCCACCACGGCAGGCTGAACGAGTTATCCCACCAGTCATCCAACACGGGACAGTTTTGTTCGCCCATACCCAACTTCTGGAAAAGCGGATAGCGGAAGAGTGGATAATATTGGACGATGGCGCGGATTGCCGCTTCTTCGGTCAGGAAGTCGAGCAGGTCGTTGCGGTTCTTGCCGAAGGCAGAGCCGTCGAAGTGCAAAACAAATTGATGGAAGATGTGACGGTAGCCGTCGGGGATTTTCGCAAATTTGATTTCGGGGATGTCAGAAAAAGCGGCGCGGAGTTTTGCGGCTTGGGCAATGATTTTGTCATTCGACTCGTCGAGGGTTTTCAGCAGTTCACTGCCGAGGGCGCACTGCGCTTCGCCAATGCTGAAATTGTTGGGCCAGACAGTTTCCATGTCGATATCCACATTGGACATGGCGGGAACCCAGTAGCGTTCGCGTTCGCCGCTGAAGGGGCGGACACCATTGTGACGCAAGCCTGGGGTCAGCGCCGCGTCCGCGTCAGACTTGACCGTCAGCACGCCGCCTTCACCCAACGTGGTGATGTTTTTCGCGCCATGTAAACTGAAACAACCGAAGTCGCCAAAACTCCCGACCTTCTTCCCGTTGATTGCCGCGCCTGGAGCCTGGGCGCAATCTTCGACCACGCGCAGATTGTGCTTCTCGGCAATCTGCATGATGGCGGGCATATTCGCGGGCATTCCCAGCAGATGAACCACCAGCAGAACTTTGGTGCGCGGCGTGATTTTCTTTTCGATGTCCTGCGGATTCACGACCCACGTTTCGGGGTCAATATCCGCCCAGACCAGTTTCGCGCCCGTTGAGCCGAAGGGAATTGCCGACGCGCAGAAGGTGTAGCCTGGGGCAATGACTTCATCGCCTTCCCCGACCCTGCACAGAATTGCCGCAAGTTTCAGGGCATTGGTGGCGTTGTCCACTGCAAAGGCATGGTTCGCGCCGATGTACGCTTTGAAGTCCGCTTCAAATTGGCGCATGTAATTTCCCTGTGTTTGGACTTCGGCATTGCGCATGACATTGACCACCGCGTTAATTTCTGCTTCTGTATAGGTTCGCATTCGGGCAGGGAAGTTCACCCGATAGCCTGCAATTGATCCGCGCCCAGAGGCGTCGCCAACTTTGGTTGTTTTTGTTTGATTAGACATGGAAATCTCCTTGTGTGTTTTTTCTGTAATTCGTAGGTGTTGCGTGGTACGTGTAGCGTGTTACGTTGGCTTACGAAACACGTAACACGCTACATATCTCTTCAACTAACTAAAATGAAACGCGCATAACTCCATCGCCTTCTGCGTATTTTCGATGACCCAGTCGGGCGCGGCTTCGTCGTGTTCCAGCAAAATATTTTCGCAAATGCCGCGCTTGCGAAGGGCATAATTCAACATGTGAAATAGCGTGGATGAGGCGGGGCGGCGCTCGATGGTTTCCCGCACCAACTCGATGACCTTGTTGATTTGCGCTTGCAGCGAATCTGCCAGTGGATTGTCCCCCGCGCGGACGGCTTGGTACACGCCGACAAATGGTCGTGGATCAATGTGCAGCAGGCTGACGATGAATCCCGACGCGCCCAGCCGCAGTGAATCAGCGATCAGGTTTTCCTTGCCTTGCATGAGATAAAAATTCGGGAAGGAATCCAGCGCTTCGAGCAAGCCCTTGAAGCGTTCATAATCCGCGCTGGAATCTTTGAAGCCGATAACGTTGCCATGCTTCGCCAGCCGCAAGACCATCTCATTGGCGAGTTTCACGTTGGTAAATTCGGGGATGTCGTAGACCATCACGGGCAGCGGGCAGGCATCGGCAAATTCCAGATAAATTTTTTCGATCTCCGACTGGCTGTAATGAAAATAACTCGGCACGGTGGCAACTGCGATATTTGCGCCAGCGTCCGCCATTGCGCGCGCGTTTTCCAACATCTCAGGCAAGCCCGAAGACGAACAGCCAGCAAACAGCGACACGCTTCCTTTGATTTGGTCAGCGGCGGCGCGGCAAAGTTTTTGTCGCTCGCCGAGGCTGAACCAGGGACCACGTCCCGTGGTGCCAGCCACAAAAATTCCACGACAACCAACTTCCAACATTTCATTGCAAAC
>DYML01000046.1 GCA_020721605.1 Anaerolinea thermophila | reverse complement strand
GTCGAACATGCGGTTCACATTCCGTACAGTGACCTGCCCAACTTCCCTGTTTCCACCGTGCATGGACATGCCGGGCGTTTTGTCATGGGTGTTTTGGAAGGCAAACCCGTATTGGTGATGCAGGGACGCGTTCATTATTACGAAGGTTACAGCATGGGGCAGGTGACTTTGCCCGTGCGGGTGATGCAGCGTTTAGGCATTCCAAATATGATTGTAACCAACGCCGCCGGCGGCGTTCACCCCGATTTTGAACCCGGCGATGTGATGCTCATTACCGACCAACTCAACCTGATGGGCATGTCTGGCTTGAACCCGCTGATGGGACCAAACCTGGACGAGATTGGCACGCGCTTTCCCGATATGAGCCAGCCTTACGACCGCGCCTATTGTGACCTCGCCCGAAAAATTGCCAAAGAAAATAATATCCTCCTGCGAGAAGGCGTATACGCGGGTCTCAGCGGACCTTCTTTTGAATCCCCTGCCGACTTGCGCTTTTTACGTCTGGCTGGGGCTGATGCGGTTGGCATGTCTACTGTGCCGGAAGTCATCATCGCCAGACATGGCAATATGCGTGTGCTTGGGCTTTCGGGCATTAGCAACAAAGCAAACCTAGACGGCTCCACCGAGACCACCCATGAAGAAGTGATCGAGGCAGGCAAAGTCATTACGCCCAAGGTGGAAAAAATAATTCGGGCATTCCTGCGTAATTTGTAGGTGTTGTTGATGTTGTCGAATGGTAGAAATTTATAACTTCCTTAAGTCGTATGAAGCGTTAATTTACATTCTGCTGGCAATTGGCGCATTGTTTGCTTTTCGCTGGCTATGGCTCTCGTGGCGCGAAGTGCAAATGGCGGCTTACACAATGGAACGCGAGTTTTCTTCGCGCCGCCTCGGTCAGTCTGCCGCCATTTCCACCTTGATTGTGATGCTGTTTTGCGCCGAATTTTTCATGGCGACTTTCATCATCCCTGGGCTGCCTGCGGATGTTTTTCTCACCACACCCACCCTGGATTTGATCTCAACTCCCACGGGTACACTTTCTGTCGAAATGATGACCCAGTTTGCAAATCTTCCGCCGCACCCCCCCGTTGCAGACATGGTTGGCTGTATTCCCAACGAAATTATGATCACCTCCCCACAGGCGGGAGATGAAATAAAAGGCGCCATTGAATTGCTTGGCACCGTAGATATTCCAAATTTTGGATTTTATAAATACGAAGTTGCGCGGGCAGGCAGCGAAACCTGGGCAACCATCTCAGCGGATCGTAATACGGTGATCGAAGGCAAGATCGGCGCCTGGAATACGACCTCACTCACCCCAGGCGACTATCAACTGCGGCTGGTGGTAACGAACAATCAAGGCGAGGTGCTGCCGGCTTGTGTCATTCCGATACGCATTGTGCCAATTCAATAGCCGCGTTATTTTTATCAACCCGCAAAACGACTTGGAATTTTTATGCCCGAACTTCAAATTCGTCCCACCCTCCCCACCGATATTCCCCGCCTGATGGGGTTTGACCACTCTGTCACCAGCGAATCTGTCTGGCAATTAGAACTGCGCCGCGACACAGCACAATCCACCGCCACCTTCCGCGAGGTGCGACTGCCGCGCTCCATTTCGGTCTTTTACCCGCGCAACCCATTTGCCCTTGCCGACGATTGGCAAAAACACTCGATGATGTACAGCGCCCTGCTCGACCAGGATATTGCGGGGTATCTTTGCCTGTTGGAACGCGGCATGGATTCGGTCATTTGCATCACCGACCTGGTAGTGAACACCACGCATCGCCGTCAGGGGCTGGCAGGCGCTTTATTGAACGCCGCACAAGATTGGGCGGCAGCCAGATCACACCGCCGCATTCTTTTGGAAATGCAGTCTAAAAACCTGCCTGCTATTCGTCTTGCGCAGAAATTCGGCTACGAATTCTGCGGGTATAATGACCAATGCTATCTTACGCAGGACGTGGCGTTATTCTTTGCCAAAGCATTAAAATAAGTCGGGCGCATTGCCCGATATTTGAAAACACAAGCAATAACCAGAGAAACTTTTATTGGAAGGGTTTGTATGATTAACGGTTGGATGGAACCATTGCTGTCGGGGATCCAGGCGCTCAATCAAATTTTAACGGCGGGCATTGCCATCACGGCTTTTTCGCTCTTCCTGTACGCGCTTTCCTTTAACCTGCGCGACCGGGTAGCGCGTTCTTTTGCCGTTATTTTATTATGCGTGGTAATTGTATTCACTGCTGAAGCATTGCAAGATGAATCAATGACCGCAGATCTGATTCAGCTGCTCTTGCATTTGCAATGGTTTGGAATTGTCTTCCTCCCCGCCGCATACCTTCATCTTTCAGACGCTTTATTAGTCACCGCTGGTCGCCCCTCACGCGGGCGCAGAAGGCTTGCCGTGCGCGGCATTTACCTGATCTCGGCATTCTTCCTTGTTTTACTTGCATTTGGATATTTACTGGGACCGCTGGTGGCGGATGGCAAACCCGCGCCGCACCTTGAGCGCACGGCGTGGACAGAAACCTTCACCCTCTTTTACGTTGTGGCAATGGTTTGGGCTGGCATAAACTTTGCCCGCGCCTACCGATTGATGCTTTCCAGCTCTGGTCGGCGCCGCATGTTGTATCTAATGGCGGGCGCAACCGCCCCCGCGCTAGGCTCCTACCCCTACCTTTTATTTGGCTACGGTTTTGCTGCACAGCACCTTTACCTGTTTTGGGGGGCGGCAACCGTCATCAACGTGCTGGTCGGCGCACTCGTTATTTTAATGGCGTATGCAGTCGCTTTTTTTGGCGTCTCTTGGCCCGACCGCGTGATTAAAAGCCGCCTCTTCAAGTGGATTATGCGCGGACCTGTGACTGCATCCACCGCTCTGGCGTTAATGACCATCATTCGGCGCGGCGGAGAATTGCTCGGTTCGCCCTACAATGCCTTTGTTCCATTTGCTGTCGTTGTAACCATCCTCCTGCTGGAACACACCATCACCCTGGCAGCGCCCATTTGGGAGCGCGTTTTCTTTTTTGGAAATGATCGCAGCGAATTACAGGCGCTTCAAAATTTTGAAGAACGCCTCCTAACCCAAAGCGACTTGCAGCAATTTTTAGAGACCGTCCTTGCCGCCGTGCGCGACCACATGCAATCCCCCTCTGCCTTTGTTGCCGCGTTGGACGATGAAACCCTCTCGCCCATTGTTGTAGCCGGCAACCGCACCCTGCTCGACCAGGAAAGTTTGACCGAAGCCCTCGCAAGCGTAAGCGGCGATAGCCGCCGTGAATTTCAATGGGAAAATTTTTGGATCTTACCTTTATATCACCGCCGACACCCAGTCATGGATCAAGATGCACAACAGCCCCTGCTGGGGTTGTTGTGCATCGCGCGGCGCGACAAACAATTGATAGAACGTGACCAACGAGACGCCCTCTGGCTGCTGGCAGACCGCGCCGCGCTTGCCCTGCAAGACCGCCAACTGCAACAACGCGTTTTTCGCTCGCTCGAAGACTTGCAGCCCCAAGTGGAAATGATTCAGCGTATGCGCGCCGCCGGGCGCTACGACACGCGCGTTAGTTTACTCACCGAACCCGCATTGGAAGAAGCCGACTTTGCCAACTGGGTTAGAGATGCCTTAACCCATTACTGGGGCGGACCCAAACTAACCAATAACCCGCTCATCAAACTTCAAGTCGTGCAGGAACTTGCAGAAAAGGACGACGGCAACTCTGCCAATGCCTTGCGTTCTCTTTTACGCACCGCAGTAGACCAAGTTAAACCAAAAGGCGACCGAAAATTTACAACCGAGTGGATTTTGTACAACATCCTCGAAATGAAATTCATCGAAGGACGCAAGGTGCGAGACGTGGCATCACGCCTTGCCATGTCTGAAGCGGATTTATACCGCAAACAACGGGTTGCCGTAGATGTGGTAGCCAAAGCCATCCTTGAAATGGAAACACACCTCAAAGATCAGTAGGTCAGGCAGCAAGCAGCCCGACAACCCACCGTTCAGCGGGCATACAACCCGCCCTGTCAAATCTAAAAAGAGCGCCCTTCTCGTCTTCGAGAAAAAACCAGCGCTCATATTTATAGGAATGGGAAGGACTCCAAAATGGTTGCACAAAAGAATACCCAGGAAAACCCAATGCCCGTCATAGACGAAGGCTGGTGGTCATCAGTTTTGGCTGAGGAGGGACGTAATTCACCCTACCCCCAGCCACGTTCGGCGGGGAACCGATCTGAAGTGCGGCACGAACTAAAACCCCTGCCAGGCAAAGCCGAAGTAGAAGATTCGGCAGACAAAAAATCTGTTGCCAATTGGGATCAGGTCAAAGACATGTACATGCGCGACCAAATTATTGCCCTCTCTGTCACTGGGCATAATCGTGGCGGCTTATTGGTAGAAGGCAATGGCTTATACGGCTTTGTCCCCTTCTCTCACCTGGTCGGCTTGACGGATAAAGTTGAAACTCTTAATCGTGATACAGACCTCGAATCTTACATGGGGCGCTCGCTTTCTTTGAAAGTGATCGAATGCGTGCCGGAAGACGAGCGTGTTGTTTTTTCTGAACGCGCCGCGCAATCTGAGCCAGGCAAACGCGCCGAACTATTCAACGCCTTAATGCCCGGTCAAAATGTTCGCGGTACAGTCACCAATATTACTGACTTTGGCGTATTTGTAGACCTGGGCGGGGTCGAAGGCTTAATTCACATCTCCGAACTCTCTTGGGGGCGCGTTTCGCACCCCAGCCACATTGTTGCCATGGGAAGTATTATTGAAGTGCAAGTGCTTGACCTTGCCCCAGAACGCTGCCGCGTGGCTTTAAGCCTCAAACGCCTGCTGCCTAATCCCTGGCAAAACGCGCTGGCTGAATTTCCAAAAGGGTGCGTTAAGTCGGCTGTAATCACCAGCGTACTTTCCTTTGGCGTTTTTGCCCGTTTGGATGCAGGCGTGGAAGGCTTAATTCATGCATCCGAAATTCCCATGCCAGAGGGCAAGCCTTTGAAAGAATTTCTGACGGAAGGACAGCCTGTGCTGGTGCGCGTTTTGCACCTTGACCCCGCCCATCAGCGCATGGGATTAAGCATGAGGCTTGGCGAAGCCTAACCCCCATGAAAGACTCCTCTGCCCCGCGCAAAAGACTATACCAACAAGTTGAGCCGCCCCCCTCTGCTGCCCAAACTGACTGGCTCGAAAGCCCCATTCGCTTTTTTTTGCGCTACCTGCCCCTGCTGCGTGATGCGGCAGGCGTAGCGCTGATTGCCCTTGCGCTCATGTCTTTGCTTGCCGTCTGGGGCAAAACTGACGGCGTATTATTAACGCCGTTTGCCGCTCTGCTAAAACTTTGGTTTGGCTGGGGCAGTTTTCTCATCCTCTTTGCCATTGCTTATTTGGGCTATGTTCTACTGCGGCAAGCGGGCGCAGAAATTCACTGGGGGAAAATTATTGCCCTCGAACTGGCTGCCTTGCTGACTCTGGCTCTGCTGGCTACGGTCAGCGGCAATAACCTCATCCAAGCCGATTCTGGCATGTACGGCGGGCGGCTGGGCTGGGGCATGGTTAGGCTAACCTGGCAGTTAATTAGCCCGCTGGGCGGCACGCTGCTCATCTTTCTGCTTTGGCTTTTCATGCTGGCAACAGGCTTTGGCTTGTGGCAAAAACTCGAAAACTGGCTGCTGCGTATGGCGGGCGAACCCCCCGCCAAAGTGGAAACTGCCCCGCTCCCTGTGGAAGCAGAGCCAGAACCCGAAAAGCCCGCCGACCTTGCGCCGCGAAAGAAAGCGCCCGTCATTCCAGCCGAATTTCGCACTTCCTTCAAATCAGAAAAAAAGAAAGAAGAAAAATCCGACAAAGTATTGTCGCGCAGCGAAGACCTGCCGCCCCTCACCATTCTGCTGGCTGAATCAACCGTCCGTGCCGATGACCGCACCATTAACCAAACTGCCGGTCTTATTATGAAAACTCTCGCCGACTTTGGCATTCCCGCTACCGTCATTGGCTACCGCGTGGGACCTTCTGTTACGCAGTTTGCCGTTCAGCCGGGCTTTATCAAAAAACCTGGGTCAGACGAAGAAGACGTGCTTCAAATGAAAGTTCGCGTGGCGCAGATTGCCTCTTTGCAAAAAGACATTGCGCTGGCATTATCTGCCCAGCGCCTGCGTATTGAAGCGCCCGTGCCTGGCAAGCCGTATGTCGGCATTGAAGTGCCAAACACACACAGTTCGGTGGTGCGCCTGAAGACTCTGCTTGAGTCTGAAGCCTTTCATAAAATTGGCGCGCCGCTTACCATCGCCCTCGGACGTGACGTATCGGGGCGCCCGCTCATTGCCGACCTGGCGCGTATGCCGCATGTGCTGATTGCCGGCGCAACAGGCTCTGGCAAATCGGTCTGCATCACTTCCATTGCGGCTTGCCTCGCCATGAATAACACGCCCGAAGAATTAAAAATGGTGATGATCGACTCCAAAATGGTGGAATTGATTCGCTTTAATGGGCTGCCGCACTTGTATGGCAAAGTGGAAACAAACGTAGAACGCATTTTGGGCGTTTTGCGCTGGGTGGTGGTGGAAATGGAACACCGCTACCGCCTGCTGGAAGGCGCACACGCCCGCGACCTAAACTCTTACAATCAGAAAATTATACGCAAAGTCAATGGCAAAGCCCTGCCGCGCATTGTGGTCTTAATTGACGAGCTCGCCGACCTGATGATGTCTGCGCCCGACGTGACCGAGCATAATTTGGTGCGCCTTGCGCAAATGGCGCGCGCAACCGGCATTCATTTGGTGGTTGCCACCCAGCGCCCCTCAACCGACGTGGTGACGGGCTTAATCAAAGCCAACTTTCCCGCGCGGTTGGCGTTTTCTGTTGCATCCAGCATTGATAGCCGCGTAATTTTAGATTACACCGGCGCCGAATCTTTGCTGGGGCGCGGCGACATGCTCTTCCTCAACCCCGAAGTAGGCAACCCCATCCGCGCACAAGGGGTGATGATCACCGACATGGAAATTGAGCGCATCATTTCTCACTGGCAAAAGAGCGGGCATAAAGTGGATGACATTCCGCCCTGGGAAAAACTCTTGCAAGAATCTGACGAAAACGAAGATGATGGGCTGGTGGAACAAGCCATCTCCATTGTCCGCAGCAGCCAGCGCGCATCCGCATCCTTAATTCAACGCCGCCTGCGAATTGGCTACCCGCGCGCTGCGCGGCTGCTCGATCAACTTGAAGAAATGGGCATCGTAGGGACCTCTCAGGGCGGCGGCAAAGAGCGCGAGGTTTTGGTGGAGCCAGAAGATTTGGACGAAGAAATGAATAAAGAGTAGGCGCGTCTTGCGCTTTTCACATCGCATCCCCTCAGACATATTTTATGAACCTCAAACCAACATTCACCGACAAACTGCGAATTATCTTCAAAGGCATTCTTGACCCCATTGGCGCGTTCCTCAACCGCACAGGGTTAACTCCCAATGCCATTACCCTGTTGGGGCTGGCAGGCACAACCATTGGCGCCTATCTGCTCTCGCAAGGAAAAATGACCCTCGGCGCCATCGTTCTGCTGCTCTTTGTCATTGTAGATGCCTTTGACGGCACGATGGCGCGTTTGCGCGGCGAACCCAGCGACTTTGGCGCATTTGTTGATTCGGTCAGCGACCGCTACGCCGAGTTCATCACCTTTGGCGGACTTTTATATTATTTTTTGACCCAGGAAAGTTATGCGGGCGTAACCGTAACCTTTGCCGCTACCGCTGGCTCTATTTTAGTTTCTTATGTCAAAGCCCGCGCCGAAGGGCTTAAATTTAGCGCCAAAGTCGGCATCCTCTCGCGGGTGGAACGCTACATTGTTTTAATTCCCCTGTTGCTGTTCAATCAACCGTTTCTGGCGGTTTTGGTGATTGCCGTGCTGGGCAACTTTACCGCCTTGCAGCGCATTGCCCACGTCCGCGTGCAGGGGCGCGAGCGCATGAGAAAAGCCCGCGACACCAAAGAGTATATTCAATAATGGATGGCGTTTCGCTGGGTCTGCTGACCCTTCGCTGGAACGGGCTGCTGATTGCCCTGGGAGTTGCCGTTGGCGCTCTGCTTTCTACCAGCCTTGCCAAGCACCGCAACGCCGCCGACCCGCAGGTGATCCTTGACCTTTTTTTGCCTTTGGTCGTTTGGGCAACGCTGGGCGCGCGCCTTTGGTACATTCTCACCCCGTCCCTCTCTGCCCTCGAACTGGGTCTCACCACGCAATATTATTTTTCCAGCCCAATAGATATTGCGGCGTTTTGGGTGGGCGGCTACGGCATCCCCGGCGCATGGGTGGGCGGCACGCTTGCCTTGCTATATTTTGCCCGCAAAAATGACTTGCCATTTTGGAACCTGGCGGACATTCTTGCCCCCGGTCTTGCCCTTGCTCAAGCCATTGGGCGCCTTGGAAATTATTTCAACCAAGAACTGTACGGGTTGCCCACGAACTTCCCTTTGAAAATATTTGTAGACCCCGTTCACCGCCTGAACGGGTTTGAAACGGTTAATTTCTATCAGCCGCTTTTTGCCTATGAATCGCTGCTAAATGTTGCCAACCTTTTTTTTCTACTTTGGCTTTCACGCCGCTTTGCCAATCGCCTTAAACCGGGAGATTTGTTCCTTGCCTATTTGGGCGTTTATTCAATCATTCGCTTTTTGCTGGAATTTCTGCGGCTGGACGTTTCTCTGGTGAATGGTTTTAACATCAACCAGATATTTTTTGCCATTGTCTTTTTGGGTGTGGGGGTTGGTATTATTTTGCGCCGCCGCCCCGTCTAAGAATTGTAAGGTCTCTGTGAAGATATATTTTGCGCAGGCGGGAATACAATCCAATTTACCAACCCAATGTACCCTGGAGTTTTAATGATAGAAACCCACGAACTAACCAAGCAATTTAATGACTTTCTGGCTGTGGACGGAGTTAACCTTTCTGTCGGCGCAGGAAAAATTTTGGCAATTCTCGGTCAAAATGGCGCAGGCAAAACAACCACTGTGCGCATGTTAACCGCCTTGCTCACCCCCACGCATGGCTGGGCGCGGGTGGCGGGCTATGACGTAGTAAAAAACGGGCACGACGTGCGCTCTTCGGTGGGCGTGCTAACCGAACAACACGGCTTATACATGCGCATGACCGCCTTTGAATACCTTGACTTCTTTGGGCAGGTTTACAACCTTTCGGCGGCGGCACGCAAATTACGCAGCGATCATCTGCTGGAATATTTTGGGTTGATTGAATCTGCCAATCGCCGAATTGGCGAATATTCCAAAGGGATGCGCCAAAAATTAGCCCTCGCGCGCGCCATGATGCACGACCCAGGCGTTTTGCTGTTGGACGAACCCACCTCGGCAATGGACCCAGAATCGGCGCGGCTGGTACGCGATGAAATTGCGCGGCTTAAATCATCCCAGCGCACAATTGTTATTTGCTCCCATAACCTGACCGAAGTAGAGGCGTTGGCAGATCAAATTGCCATCATCTATCGCGGGCAGGTTTTGATTCAAGACAGCCTCGAAGGTTTAAAAAGCGCGGCGCTGGGGCTGCCCGAATACGAAATCAAATTTAGCGCGGCGTGGCATGAAAGCAGGGTAGACCTGCCCCAGGGGGTCGAAATTCTCTCTCGCACAGCAACCAGCCTCAAAGTGCGCGTTGCAGCCCCGTCAGTGACAAACCCGCTGATTCTCAAATCCTTATCCGCCGCGCCCGTTATGGCATTTCAAGAAGAGCCGCGCACGCTGGAGCAGGTTTACCTTAAAGTAATGGCAAAAGCAAAAGGATTCGAACATGTTCAGTAAACTTCGGCTTGTCTGGCTGGTGGCAGGACGCGAATTAAAAGATCAGGCGCGTGATTGGCGCGTATTGGCGCCGATGATTATTTTGGTGATTGCATTCCCGTTTTTGATGAATGAGTTTGCCAAACAAACGGTGGACTTTTTAAACCAATACGAAGCCAATTTAATTTTAGACCGCTTTGTACCGTTCTCCATTATGATTATTGGCTTTTTCCCCATCACCATTTCTTTGGTGGTGGCGCTGGAAGCCTTTGTGGGCGAAAAAGAGCGCGGCACAATTGAACCCATGCTGAGTGCGCCGCTGGATAACTGGCAATTATATTTTGGCAAATTGCTGGTCGGGGTGGCAACCCCATTAATTGCCAGTTACCTTTCCATTGCCCTATATTTGGTTTTGGTTGTGCGTCAAAATTTGACCCTGCCCTCGCCAATGGTCATGTTGCAATTGATGCTGCTGACCACCGCCCACGCCATGCTGATGGTGAGTGCGGCAATTGTCATTTCGGTACAGTCCACTTCAGTTAAAGCGGCAAATTTGCTGGCATCTTTTATTGTTCTGCCGGTTGCCCTTTTAATGCAAGGCGAAGCGGTGCTGTTGTTTTGGGGCAATGAACACATCCTCTGGCTGGCAATTGTGGGCGTCTTAATTATCTCCCTGCTCTTAATTCGCGTGGGCATTGCTCATTTTCAACGCGAATATTTGCTGGGTCGTGAAATTGACGTAATTAATATGCGCTGGGTTTGGAACACATTTTGGCGCTATTTTATGGGCGGCGCAAAATCTTTTGGGCAATGGTACGGCAGCGTCTTGCCTGCCGCCCTGCGGCGAATTGCGCCCGCTGCGCTGGCTGTAACCTTGATTGCCTTCATTAGCCTGTGGATGGGCTACGACTGGATTATGGTGAATGCTGCGGGGCTGATTAACAAAGCAACCCCTGAACGCTTGCAAAAAATTGAAACGAGCATCAGCAACCTGCCCGACCTGACCAACTTGCAGGGCAGCCTTAATGCGCCCTTCCTCTTTATGAACAACACCCGCGCCGTGGCGGTCATTTTTTTTGCGGGGCTGTTTTCGTTTGGCGTGCTGGGTATTTTAATTTACATGCTCAATATCGGCGTTATTGGCGGCTTGTATGCCTTGTTTGAATTGCTTGGGATGCAGCCCCTGCCCATGTTTTTGGCAGGCGTTGTGCCGCACGGCATTTTTGAACTTCCCGCGTTAATGATCGGCAGCGCAGTTGCGCTTTACATGGGCGCGGCGCTGGTCACCCCGCAGACCGGAAAATCTATGGGAGAAATTATTTTGGAATTACTTGCCGACTGGGTTAAGATTTTTTTTGGCGTGGTCATTCCCCTGTTGGCTGTTGCCGCTCTCATTGAAGCCTATGTTACGCCCGGTCTTTTGCTGGGTGTTATGGCAAAATAATGCATCGTAATTTGGCTGCTCTCTTTTTAGACCGTTGCGGCTATCTTCTCAATATTTCGGGGTAAATAGGTGGCAGCCATCTTTTGCATGTCATTTCCGCAACAAAAGCATTACCTCAAAAAACAGGTTGGGCAAAAGCCCAACCTGTTTTTACCAGCCAGAGATGTACGGCTCCCACTCGCTATTTTCTAAAAGATGCCGCCCAAAAATATAAGCGGCATTCGCGGGCGGTTCTTTGGGTATGTGCGCCAAACGCATGTGCGCCTCTTCCAACTTGCGCCCGCCCTTGCGGTGGTTGCAGGCATAACACGCCGTTACCAAATTTGTCCATTTGTGCGCTCCCCCCAAATGGCGTGGAATGACATGATCCAAAGTCAAGGTTGTGTCGTGCCTGCCGCAGTACTGACAGGTATAATTATCACGTCTAAAGATTTCACGGCGCGTTAACTTAACGTGCGGGCGTGGACGATGAATTTGGTGTTCCAGCCGAATGACCGAAGGGCGCGGAAGGTTCTGTGTAACTGTGCGGATGTATCCGCGTCCATTCATCATTAAATTGGCTTTGCCATCAAAAATTAAGCCCATCGCCCGGCGTGTTGAGCAGACGTGAATCGGCTCAAAATTTGCATTGAGTACCAGTACTGGCTCTTGCATCATGCCTCGGCAACTTGTGTGATTATACTGCCAGTTAATCGCACTTCGGAAGATTTATAGGAGTATTAAAATGAATGTCATCATTGCTGGCGGTTCTGGTTTTTTAGGCAGCGCCCTTACAAAATCTTTTCTTGCGCAGGGTCACAAGGTCTTTATTCTCACACGCGGCGCACCTGTGCCGACTGGCGCGCAAGCAGTTCCCTGGGATGCAAAAACAACCAGCGGCTGGGGACAACTGATTAACGAAATGGATGTGGTGATTCACCTGGCGGGGAAGACGCTTGCCACGTTCCCCTGGACGAAAGCCGCCAAACGCGATTTTCACGATTCTCGCATTTTGCCTGGTTTGGCGCTCAGCCAAGCCATTTTGGCAGCCGAGCGCCGCCCTGGGGTGTTTCTTCAGGCTTCGGGAATTAATTATTATGGCTTGCACGGAGAAATTGCAGATGAGTTCACTCCGCCTGGGGCGGATTTCCTCGCCCAACTTACGGTTCAATGGGAAGCCGCCACTCAATCTATTGAGGCATTGGGCGTGCGGCGAGTGGTTGTTCGCACAGCGGTGGTACTTGGCAAAGGCGAGGGGTTGCTGTCGCTCATGGCGTTGCCTGTTAAACTCTTTGTGGGCGGACCTATGGGCAGTGGAAAATTTGCAATGCCCTGGATTCATATTCAAGATTGGGTTGGCGCGGTGCGGCATTTAATCACAATTGAAAGCGCGCGCGGCGCCTATAACCTGATTGCGCCCACACCCACCTCCAACGCAGATTTTAACCGCGCGTTGGCGGGCGTGCTGCGCCGCCCGTACTGGTTTCCCACACCTGCTTTTTTAATGCGCATCTTTTTAGGAGAAATGAGCGTCCTTGTGGTGGAAGGCAGGTTTGCGAAACCCAGGCGGCTAACCGAATCTGGTTACACATTTCAGTTTGCAGCGGCACGCGAAGCGCTGGCTGATTTATTTAAATAATCTCAAAGGAAGGAAAAATCGGATGAAAAAAATCATTTTCTTGTTGGCGGTATTTCTCGGTGCGTGTTCATCGGCGCCGCAGGGCGCTGTGCTGCCCATTCTTGCCCAGCCAACGGCATATCTAGACCCGCTCTCCTACCCCACTGCCCAAGTGGAACTGGCGGCGCCCAATCAAACCGCGAGCGGCATTGATGTCCGCATGGAACGCGCCTCGGTGGAGGGCAAAAGTGTGAACGCCGATGTGTGCTTTACCCTGCCAGACACATCAGACTGGGGCGTGTTCTCTGCCAATTTAGCCTATGGCGGAATTTTGGTTGAGGAATACGGCTCTACATTGGTCAGCCTGCAAGAACCCGCCACTGGTCTGACGGGCTTGCGCTGCGACACACTGACTTTTATTGTGCCGCCCGATGCCGATCTTTCCAACGTGACGATTACGATAAACTCCATTGCGGCAATCCCGCGCGAGGGTGAATATTGCTCGGTGTATATGCCCAAAATTCAGCAGGCAATGCTTGTGCGCGGCATTGGCATTACCCTCGATTGTGTGGACGTGAGCGGCGCGCCTGCCATGCAAATTATCAGCCTTCCGCCCGATATGACTCAGGCGCAAGCCGAAGAAATTGTTTACAGTGACGAGTTTTATTCGGTTAAAGGTCCCTGGGTATTTTCGTTCCATTTGGCGCAGTAAAATTCTTGTTGTATAATACGCGCATGTTTCGCGCTTTTTCCCATTCCTATTATTGCACTCGTCCATAATCTTTTGCGATGGTGTGCTGTAAACGCGCCCTTATCATCGCGGGCGCGTTTTTGTTTGTCAATGAGGCGCTCAAAACGAAAACCCGTTTGGTGGTATTAAGGAGAACTTATGAATATTGAAGAACAAGTGGAATTATTAATGCTCGGCACGGAATATGGCGATGAAGAACTAAAAAAAGCCATGACCACCGAATTGCGCGCGCGGCTTTTGCTGGCGGAAAAAGAGAATAGACCCTTGCGCGTCTATTGCGGATACGACCCAACCTCCACCGACTTGCATCTTGGTCATACCATCACCATGCGAAAACTGCGCCAATTTCAAGATTTAGGGCATGAAGTCACCTTTTTGATCGGCAGTTACACCGCGCTGGTGGGCGACCCTTCAGATAAAAACAAAGCGCGCCCCATTTTGACCGAGGAGCAGGTTAACGAAAATGCTTTAACTTACACCGAGCAGGCTTTCCGCGTGCTAGACCGCCAAAAAACCAAAGTGCGCTATAACGGTGAATGGCTTTCAAAACTCTCACTGGTAGATTTGATTCGACTTGGGCAAAATTTTACGGTACAACAATTTTTGGCGCGCGATAACTTCTCCAACCGTTTGGAGAAAGGCGAGCCAATTTACCTGCACGAGACCTTTTATGCGCTGATGCAAGGCTACGATGCGGTTGCGATGGAAACCGATGTGCAAATTGGCGGCTCTGACCAGTTGTTTAATATCATTGTGGCAGGGCGTAAATTGCAAGAGGCGCTGGGGCAAAGACCGTTGGTGGGCGTTATTACCGCCATTTTACCCGGCACTGACGGCGTGCAAAGAATGTCTAAATCTACCGGCAATATTGTGCCAATCAACACGGGCGCAAATGATATGTTTGGCAAATTAATGTCCGTGCCTGATTCGGCAATGGCTTTGTACATGCGCCTGGTTACGCGCTGGAGTCCGCACCAAATTGAAGCCATTGAGAAAGATGTGGCATCGGGTGCGCTTCACCCGCGTGATGCAAAGATGAATATGGCTGGCGAAATTGTCGGCATTTTTTATAGCGATGATGAAGCAAAGTCTGCGCAGGAGAATTTTGTCAAGACCTTCCAGCATAAGGAAATTCCCGATGAAATGCCAGAGTTTGCGCTGCAAGCGGGTCAAACCATTGTGGACGTGATCCTCGCCGCAAATTTGGCAGAGAGCAAGAGCAAGGCGCGTGCCTTGATTGACCAAAAAGGCGTGCGGTTGGACGGCGAAGTGCTGGAGCGCGGTGATGCGCCGTTTCCACATGCGGGCGTGTTACAGGTGGGCAAGCGGCGCTTTCTGCGGGTGAAGTAAGGATAATTGTCAGGGGCTATAAACCTGTTCTACGAACAAAAAATGCGATGAGTTTCTAAAACTCATCGCATTTTTTGTTTCCTTTTTGCTGCTCACTTTTTACGCTTCACGGCTCTTCCATCATCCTAAAAAACGTTTCCACCACCTGCGGGTCAAACTGTTTGCCCGAAAGGTTGCGAATATAGCCCAAAATGGTTTCGGGTTTCCATGCGCTGCGGTAGGGGCGGTCTGAGGATAGCGCATCCCAAACATCTATGATGGCAAAGATGCGGGCAGCCAGTGGAATTTCTTCACCGCATAACCCATGCGGGTAGCCGCTTCCATCCCACCATTCGTGATGGTAATAGACAATATCCAGCGCGGGGCGCAGGTATTCAATCGGGTAGAGCATGTCGTATGCATATTGTGGATGTTTGCGCATTTCGGCGCGTTCTTCTTCGGTGAGTTCGCCATTTTTGTGCAAAATTCGGTCTGGGACTCCCATTTTGCCAATGTCGTGCAATAGGGCGCCACGCCGAATTTGCAATAATTCAGCCTCAGAAATGTCCATTTTTCGCGCCAGTTGCAGAGTCAGGCGGGTGACGCGTTGCGTGTGACCCTGAGTTTCTTTATCACGCAGTTCCAGCGCCTTACCCCATCCTTCCAGCGTGATGTCGTAGGCGAGCGCAAGTTCCTGGTTGGTGCGTTGTAAGTTCTCAAATAATTGAGCGTTGTCAATGGCAATGACGGCTTGTTCTGCCAGGGTGTGAATAAACTCAACCCAGTCTGGGTTGAGTGAAAAAGGCTGTCTGAAGTAGGCTTCCAGCACGCCTTTGGCGGCGCCTTTGCTAAAAAGCGGAATGGCATAATAGCTTGTAAACTCTTCAGACTCGCATAACCTGGTCGTAAACGAATTGCTTTCCATAGTTAAGTCTTTGATAAATAATTCTTTTCGGTTAAGGAGAATTTGCCCACAAAGCCCATCGCTGAGGCTCAACGATGCGGATACGTTTTTATTGTTTTTAAATCCAGCCACTGCGTAGTTGTCTAGCATTTTGCTCTCGGCGTTGAAGAGGAGAATGCTCACAGCGCTAACGCCCATCTTTTTTATGAGATGTTCCGTCAGAATGCCGAGGGTGATGCGCAGGTCCAGGCTGGATGTGATGGCAGTATCCAATTCGCGCAACGTAGTCAGACGTTGAATTTGCTCTTCGCTTTTTTCGTAAAGGGTGGAGCGGTAAATGGCGTTGCCTGCAATTTCGGCAAGGGTAGTCACCAGCCGAATTTGATGCGTTTTTGCTTTACGCGGGGCTTGCACGGTCACGGCAAGAGCGCCAATGGTTTCATTAACAGTGCGGATGGGAACTGCGATTCCGCTTTTGTTTTCTCCAAAGAAACTTCTGATAGGGTCATCGTTTGAGTCGGTGGTTGCGTACACCGTACTGTTGGAATAAACCATGCCTATGACGCCTTCATTGGGTTTAATATTTGACTTTGGCAGATTGGTGAACCAGCCGGCTGCCGCCCTTGAGATTAATTCGTTGCACTCGCCGTCATATAACCAGATCGCCGCCGAATCGGTATTTACGCTGGCTTGGATTTCGTTTAGTATGATGGGCAGCATTTCTTGCGCGTCATGCGCGGCTCGCAGCGCAAACGAAACGCGGCTTACAATTTCCAACTCTTCCAGCCTTTGTTTTGTTTCTGTAAACAGGCGCGAGTTCTCCAGCGAGGTTGCCGCCTGATGTGCAAATGTTTGGACGGTGATTGCTTCGTTTTGGGTGAAGTTGTTGGGGGTACGGCTATCAAGGGTAATGTAACCAATCACCTGCCCGCGTGAAAGCATGGGAACACCCATCCAGCCGCGCACATGTTGTACGCCTCCCCAGCCCTCAAAACGCGGGTCTTCTTCGCAATCTTCAATGATAACGGGCTTGTAAGTCTCGCTGATAATTTTGCAGAGGGTGTTGTCTGTCAAAAATTCTTGCCCCAGGGCGTTTTCTGGTATTAGGGAGCCTTTGATGGCGGTAATGCGAATGCGGTTGCCTTCCAATTCTAAAATGGCTGCGCTATCGTATGGCTTGATCTTGTATAGCCATTCTAAAATTGCCTCTTGCAGGGCTGGCAGGTCTAATAGGCTTGTTAGCACAGCGGCTGCCTGACGGATAATTTCCGCCTCTTTGCGGCGTTTTTGTTCCATTTCAAATAGCCGTATATTTTCCATGGCAATTGCCGCCTGGTTGGCAAAGGTTTGCGCAATGGCTGCGTGTTCTTTGTTAAAGTAGCCGGGCGTTTTACTATCCAAATTAAGGAAGCCGACGACAGTATCTTTAATAAACATTGGAATTGCCATCCACCCGTGAATGTAACTTGTTTCCTCAAACTTTTCAAAACGCTCATCCTGCTGCACGTCTTCAATAATGATAGGTTGCCGCTTGTTGATCAGGTCTCCCCATTTTTCCAGGTTGGACTTGTATTTTTTGCCAATTAATGTGTCAGGTATGTTTTTCCCGGCGATGATTTCAAAATAGCCCTGATTAATGACTTCGATGGAGGCGCTGGTGTAACCAATTAATTTGGATAGTGAGTTAAAAATATTCTCAAAAAGTTTTTCGGTGTTGAAGAGCGATGTTAATTCTCCGGTGGCTTCGCGTAAAATTTCTGCCTGCTTGCGGCGTTTTTCTTCCAACTTAAATAATTGGATTCTTTCAATGGCTTTTGACATGCCCCTGGCAATGGTGTTGAGCAGTCTTTCATCGCTTCTTGTAAATGCGTTGGGGTGTTCGCTCTCTATATTTAAAACCCCTATGATGGTTGTTCCAGCGCTGATCGGAACGCATAACTCCGAATGAATGCCTTGTATTCTTTCAGAATATGCAGATTCAAGCGAGACATTTCCAGAGCGAATTGATTTGCCGGTAGACGCAACTTTTCCTGTGATTCCTACATTTAATGGCGTGGCGCAATCCATGTCTTTACGGCTGATGCCGCGATAGGATGGGTGCGGTTTTAGCATATCGCCTGTTTCGTTTAGCAGAAGAATGCCGCAATGATGGGGGTGGAGTGTTTCTCCAATAATGTTGGTAATTTGCTGCATTAATTCATCCACATTAATGGTGACGGACTCTGCTTGCGCAATGGCGTGAAGGACAGATAATTCCTTTACTTGTTTTTGTAAGTCATCTTCGGCGCGTTTGCGGTCTGTAATATCTTGCGCAACGGCAATGACTACATCCTGCCCAAAGTAGGTTCCTTTGAACAGGCGTATATTTTTTGGAAAAACGCTTCCGCTGCTTCGTTTTCCCCAAATTTCAATCTCCTGCATTTCGCCGCGAAAGGCAAGGTGAATGGACTGCATTATTTTGTCTGTGTTATTTTTATTTGGCGCACTCAGCGCGTTTAGTGTTTTCCCAAGAAAGTATTTCTTTGGATACCCGTACATTTTTACCGCGCCGTTGTTTGCGTCCAAAAAGATTCCATTGGAATCTTGAATAAAAATCGCATCGTGAATACTGTTGAAAAGACCCCGGTAACTTGCCTCGCTGTTTTGTAACGCATCATGGGATATTTTTTTTGCCATTGCGGCGCTCAGTGTGTTGGCGGCGGTTTTAATCGCTTCAATCTCCACTTCAGTCCATTCGCGCTCCTGGGTACAATCGTCGAAACCAATAAATCCCCACCAGTCATTTTTGATTTGAAGCGGAATACAGATTAATGAAAGAATGTTCTGTTCTTGTAAAATGGATTGTTCGCTTGCGGGAAAATTTTTAATCAGCCCAATCACTGGCAGCCCCTTGTTAAAAGAATCAATCCAGCGCGAGAATCCTTCCTCTATAAAATCCTTGTTTTGAAGTTTTTCATTCTCAATTTGCGGTTTGATTCCCTCGTTGCACCATTCAAAAATTTGAGAAACGATTACGGCTGGGGCGCTTGATACGTTCTTTTTTATCACATAGACACGGCTGACATTTGTTGCCTTGCCTAGTTGTTCAAGGATTGGGTTGATGCTTTCTTCCCAGTTGGAGGGCTTTAGAAATCGTTCCGCTGAAAACCCAACCGCTTTGATGATTGCATCTCTCCGCTCCAGGGGGGCTTTGGCGTTTTTTTGATCTGTAATGTCCAGCATAATTCCCTGCCAAAAAAGGGGGGCGCCGTTTTCATCTGTAACCAGCGAGGCATCTTCTTTAACCCAAATATAGTGACCTTGCCGATGGCGCAACCTATATTCTATGCGGAATGGTTCTCCTGTTTGGTCAGTTCGATGATCTTCTGCAATGACACGTTCTTTATCTTCCGGGTGCAGTGAACTTTCCCATAACACATTACCCGCCGACCATTCTTCTGGCGTGTAGCCAACCAAATTTATCAGGCGCGGACTTATGTACTGCGTCGCGCTTGGCTGGTTGAATTTATCCAAAAAAATAACCGCGGGCAATTTCTCAACCAGCATTCGATAATGCTCTTCGGCGGCGAATAAAGCATCCTCTGCATTTTTTTGTTTTGTAATGTCGGTAACAAACCCTTCGTAATATAGAATTTTTCCTTGCTCATCTCTTGCAACATGCGCGTTTGTTGATGTCCAAATAATGCCCCCATCTTTTTTTCGATTTCTTGCTTTGAAATTTTCAACCGCATTATTTTGTTCCAATGCCTCAGTGAACGCGCGGCGGCTCTCTGCTGACAGATGAATTTGGGCGCTGATATTTGTGATTGTTTCAATCATCTCTTTTGGCGAGTCATACCCATAAATGTGAGCCATTGCCGTATTAACATTAATGAAATGCCCACTTGGAGATGAGCGGAACATGCCTTCCGTTGTAGATTCAAAGAGGTCTGAAAAATTCTGTTCCGCTATTTTTAGTGTTTTTTTTTCGTTTTTTATAAGTGTAAAAAGAAGCAGGGCAGTGCTGATAACATAAAACCAGCCTTTATATGTTTGAAACATTAAAAACTGTTTGGGGTTGCCAAATAACGCTGCCCCGGCTCGATCTGACAGCAAAATCCACAGCACCCCTATTAAGGCATAGATAAGAGATATTTTTAGTGCGGCTGATTTTTTTTGATTATTCATGGAACTTGCATGTTGGGTTTTTAATTGATAGAGACTTGTTTAGAGTTTTATAATACTACAATAAGCAAAAAAGCAAGCCAAATCTGGCTTGCTTTTTTAGAGGCGTCGGCGAGATTCGAACCCGCGATGAGGATTTTGCAGACCCTTGCCTTACCACTTGGCCACGACGCCATACATACAATGAGGATTGCTGACTGAATATCTTCCAATCCGCAACCCTCTATTTTTGAGCGGGCGATGGGATTCGAACCCACGACCTTCTCCTTGGCAAGGAGACGTACTACCACTGTACTACGCCCGCATTGTCCAGTCGGATAATTTGACTGAGAGTGCCGAGACCCAGGATCGGACTGGGGACACCGCGATTTTCAGTCGCGTGCTCTACCAACTGAGCTATCTCGGCTA
>DYML01000045.1:7933-20390 GCA_020721605.1 Anaerolinea thermophila | reverse complement strand
GGCGTCTCTACTATTAGTTTTTTCTTTTCCTGCCAATTCCAGATCTGTTTGATGCCAACACCAAACAGCATAACCCCCAGCACAAGACCGCCAAAATTGCTGATAAATTCGTAGACCAGTTCCCATTGACTGCCAAACCAATAGCCAAGCCCGCCGTAGAGCAAAACCCAGGTGATTTCACCGCTGATGTCGTAGAGCAGAAAGCGCGAGAATTTGTATCCACTGCCTCCGGCAATTAAATTGGTGGGGATGGCAATGGCAGTGATGAGCCAGCGGGTGAGAAAAATTGCCCAGCCCGCGTTATTTTGAAACGATGTGCTGGCATTGACCCATGTTGAAGATTTTTCAAATCTTTTTTTTGTCCAGCCTTTTGCGTAATGCCCAATGCCGTAACTTAGCATATCTCCCACCACTGCGCCTACTACGCCAAGCAACGCTGCGCTTTTCCAGTCTAGCGCGCCTTGTTGGCTGAACGCTCCCGCCGCAATGACCACCACCGAAGCGCCAACCGGAAACCCCATCGCGCCCAGCATTAAAATAAGCCCTATCAACGGGGCGCCAAAGTTAATCACTTGTGTAAGAAGAAATTCAGACATTGTATGTTAATGTGCGGCGGGTGTCAGCAGGATGTGTGCTGGTAGATTGGCAAGAACGGTCTCTTTGACTTTTTCCAGCACAGCGCCTTCGTGGTTGGGGTAATATTCATGGTTTAAGTCGTTCAGGCTTTTGTCTCTGTTTCCTACGGGGGGAACTTGGAGTGCGTTAAAAATAAGACGTTCTGGTACGCGGTATGTTTCTGAGATGAAGGGAATGGTCATCCAATTGCGTATCAAATTAACGTCTGTTTCTATTTTCTCATGCGGCGGGGGAGGGTACCCGTTGAATTTTTTATAAGCATGAAATGCGCGAATTCCAAAGAAGATGGTGAAGATACTTCCTAGAAGGACGAGTCCGATTACCAGCGCGCGTTGTTTTGAGGAGGTTTTTGAAAACATGGGGTTCCTCAGAGGGTTAATCTTTCCACTCCAATTCAAAGTTGCCTATGGAAACGGTGTCGCCTTCTTCAATGCCGGCGGCATGGAGGGCTTTGTCTACGCCGAGTCTTTCCATCATTTTTTGGAAGCGGCGCACAGAACCATCGTGTTCCCAGTAGGTCATTTTTGCAGATCGTTCAATGGCAACCCCTGTGATCCGCCATTTGCCGTCTTCTTCCTGGGTTACTTCAAACAGGTTCGGGTCTACTTCCGGCTTGTAAATGGGCAGGGTTTCATCTAACTTTTCAATGGGAATTTCAGATAGTGTTTGATACGCGGCAATTAAAATATCACGGGTGTGGGTGCGCGCCATTGCCGAGGCTTCCAGCAAGGTTACTTTTTGTTTTTTGAAACTTGCCTTAATTTTTTTCAGCCGTTCTTGTACTTCTGGTTGGTCAATTTTGTTAAGTACCACGATCTGCGGTTTGTCGCCAAGGTTTGTGTCGAAGAGTGATAATTCGTTGTTGATCTGGCTGAAGTCTGCCAGAGGGTCTTCGGAGAGACCATCTACCATGTGAATTAATACGCGTGTGCGTTGAATGTGACGCAGAAAATCGTGACCCAAGCCCGCGCCTTCTGCCGCGCCTTCGATCAGCCCTGGAATGTCCGCCATCACGACGGTGGTGTCATCGTCTATATTTGCCACGCCCAGGTTTGGCTCCAGCGTGGTGAAGGGGTAGTCGCCGATCTTTGGCTTGGCGTTGGTTAGCGCTGTTAGCAAGGTAGATTTACCGGCATTGGGCAGCCCAATAATGCCAATATCGGCGATGAGTTTGAGCTCAAGCCGCAGCAACTTTTCTTCGTGCGGTTCACCGCGTTCTGCCATGCGCGGCGCTTGATTGCGCGATGTGGCATAATGTTGGTTGCCCAATCCGCCGCGCCCGCCCTTGCAGACCAAAAGCTGCTGCCCTGTTTCGGTGAGGTCGCCAAGCAGCACGCCGCTTTCGGCATCATAAATGATGGTGCCGGGCGGTACAGGGATGATGAGGTCTTTCCCGCCGCGTCCGGTCATTTCGGAGCCGCCGCCGTTTTTGCCTGGGTCTGCCGAAAATTTTTCATTTTGCCGAAAGGCAGAAAGCGTGTTGAGCGTGGCTTTCACTTCAAAAATGACATTGCCGCCCCTGCCGCCATCGCCGCCATCGGGTCCGCCGAGGGGTACAAATTTCTCGCGGCGGAAATGTACCATGCCGTCGCCGCCTTTTCCTGATTTTACATGAATATTAACTTGATCTATAAACATCTCTCCATTATAACGGGTCGCAGGGCGCTCCCGCGAATAAACTGAAGAATTGCCAATATAATAATATTGTCATGCCATTACAACGATTGTTTGTTGTGATGCAGAGATAATCAAGCCATGTTCAACACTGCCGCAGGTCAACGAGGTGCTTTATGAAAACAATTACCATTTTGGTAGTGGATGATGAACCATCTATTCGCATGGGGCTTGCTGCCACCATTCGGCGGTATGGATACACCGTTTTAACTGCGGTCAATGGCGACGATGGTTTTTTGAAGGCAAGGCAGTTTTTGCCGCACTTGATTATTTCGGATGTGATGATGCCGCATCTGAACGGGTTTGAAATGAAACAGCAAATGAGCGTAGACCCTTTGCTGGCGTCCATCCCTTTTATTTTCCTCACTGCGCGTACTTCCAATGAAGATCGGCTGTCTGGCATTCGCGGCGGCGCAGATGATTACGTCACCAAACCTTTTGTCATTGAAGAATTAATCGCGCGAATTGAAGCCGTTTTGCGCCGCGTAGAAACTGAGCAGGAACGCGGGCGCGAACAGATGAAACAAGCCGCCCAGGGTGAAATGGACAAATTGCGCCGCGAGGTCTTGCAAAACTTTAGCCACGAATTGCGCACACCGCTCAGTAATGTGATGATGTCGCTTGAAATGATGATCAACAATAAATTTAAGACTGTTGAAGATCAACAGGAATTTTTGCAGATCGCTTACTCCAGCGCCGACCGCATGGAAACCCTCGTGGCAGACATCATCGTATTGTCGGATATTGACCAGCACAACCTCAACCTCATGCGTCAGGTGATTGATGTGGAACATCACATGCTGATTCCCATCAACAGAAAATTGGCGCGATATGAAGACAAGGCATTAAATTTTGCACATGAGATTACAATTAACGGCATCATCAAAGCCCCGCGCCGCGAGTTTACCCAGGCGCTGCTGCATTTGGTTGATAACGCCTGTAAATTTAGCCCGCAGGGCGGCACAGTAAAATTAACAATCACTTCAAGCGAGAACGGCGGCGCAACCATTATGGTGCAAGATGAGGGCAACGGTATTCCGATTGACCTGCAAGAAAAAGTCTTTGAACGGTTTTACCAAATTAGCCAGGGTGATGACCGAGAATTTCAAGGCTTGGGCGTTGGGCTTACCATTGCCCGTGCCATATTTTCCAGTTTGGGCGGCGAGGTCAAAATATTGGATTCTCATCAGGGCTGTTGTGTGCTCGCAACCCTGCCAGATTTACGACCAGAGGATTTGTCTTATGGATAAAACCAGTTCTCCTGACCAGCCGTTGGACATAGACCCGCAGATCGGCACAAAAAACGAGATGCCAGCCGACCCTGACTATCGCCTTTTGTTTGAACAGGCACGCGAGGCAGAAACAAAACTAAAGCGGCACACGCGCGCACTGGCAGTCATCAGCGAGGTGACTGCCAGTTTGTTTCGCTCCTCCAACATCGAAACAAAATTCCCCGAAGTGTTGGAATCATTGGGCTATGCCGTTAATGTATTCTGCTGCGCCATTCTTAATCTCAATCGCAGTTCTGTAAAAACTCAAGCGCAGTGGACAAGTTTTGAAATGCCAGATTTCGACATCCCTGTCATCCTTGCCCCATTTTTAGATTGGATCGCCGAAAATCCCACCCGCGTATTTTCTGTAAATGGCGTAAAACTTAAAAATGAACAAACTCCCCTTATTTCAATTTTGATCATTCCCATTCAAGGCACGCTCGGCGATTGGGGTTCCCTTGCCCTGTTTGATATTCAAAACCAATTATCCTGGCTAAATACAGAATTTGATACCGTGCAGACCACTGCCAGTTTAATTGGCGCGGCAATGGAGCGTTTGCATTATGAAAAAAACATCCGTTTGAGTGAAACCCGCAACCGTATTTTGGTGAATGCTCTGCCCGACCTGCTGCTGCGTACCGATCTTGGCGGAGAAATATTAGACTACAACGCCCACCCAACTCACCCACTTTACATGCCGCGTGAAACGGTGGTTGGCAAAAAACTTTCCGACATTTGGACGCCGGACGTAGTAAAAATGATTCTCGAATTAGATACGCAAGATGCTTTTTTTACCTCTCACTGGGTCTATGGCTTCAATCTGCCCAATCACTCACAAGTTTTTGAAGCCCGCCTGCACCCTATTAGCACGGAAGAGGCATTAATTATTGTCCGTGATATTACCGAGCAGGCGCGTCTCGATCAAATGAAATCAGACTTTATTAATCGCGCTTCACATGAATTGCGCACCCCATTGACCTCGGCTATTTTGATGGCTGAATTATTGCAGCATGGCGGCACGCAGGAAGAGATGAAAGAATATCTCGATACGCTGCTGTATGAATTGAATCGCCAAAAAGAATTGATTAATCAATTGCTGCTGGCGGGTCGTTTAGAAAGCGGCAAAATGAAATTTACCCCGATCAGCCTAAACTTGACTTTGGTGTTAAAAGAAGCCGTACAGGCAGTTAAACCAATTGCAAACACGCATCAGATTCCCATAAAATTAGAAACGGGCGGCGAAGCGATTAATATTCTGGGCGATTCTGGCGGTTTATTGCAGGTCTTCATTAACCTAATTCATAACGCAGTTAAGTTTTCACCTGAAGGGAAAACGGTGGAAGTGCTGGCAGATCAAAACAGCGCAGAGCATGAAGTACGCATCTCCATTGTAGATCATGGGTTGGGCATTCCTCCCGAATCTATTCCGCATCTGTTTGAAAGATTTTATCGCGCCAGAAACGTCACTGTCGCAGAGATTCCGGGCAGCGGCGTGGGGCTTTATATTGTAAAATCCATTGTAGATGAATTAGGCGGCAGAATTGAAGTTAAAAGCGAACTAAATCAAGGCACTACTTTTGTAGTTATTTTACGGCTGACGGCTTAAAATTCCTGCCACCGCCTGCCGTAATTTTTAATAAAAAGGAAGACTCATGTGCGACACATTCATTGCAGACAAAACCATGACTTTAAACGGCGTTGCTATTTTTGCAAAAAATTCAGACCGCCCGCCAAACGAAGGTCAGCATATCGCATATTTTCCAGCCGCGCAGCACGCTGCCAACAGCCGCCTTCAATGCACCTACATTGAAATTCCACAGGCTCAAAAAACCAACGCTATTTTGTTATCCAAGCCTTATTGGATGTGGGGCGCAGAAATGGGCGTTAATGAACATGGGTTGGTCATTGGCAACGAAGCCGTTTACGCAAAAATACCAGCCAATAAAAAACCCGCTTTACTCGGCATGGACTTGTTGCGCATTGCGCTTGAACGCGCCGCCACACCACGCGCTGCCGTGCAAATTATTGTTGATCTGTTGCTGCAATTTGGTCAGGGTGGTAATTGTGTAACAGATGGCGAGAGCCTCTACTATCACAATAGTTTTTTGATTGCCAGCGCAGACGATGCCTGGGTCTTGGAAACAGTGGACAGGCAATGGGCTGCGCGTCAGATTAAAAATTCGTATTCCATCTCCAACTGTCTGACGATTGGCAGCCAATTTGATATTGCATCGCCCAGGTTGGTTGATGTTGCCGTACAAAAAGGGTTTGCCAAATCGGCGCATCAATTTAATTATGCCAAAGATTACTCCGATTTTCTTTTTACCACCTTTGGCAAAGGGCGTGCGCGCTGCGCCACCACCACCAATTTGGTTCAGCAAAGTCAGGGCAAGGTTACGCTCCAATCCATGATGAATATTCTGCGCCACCATCACGATCAAAATTTTGACCCGCAAACTTCCAGTCTTTTGGATGTGGATGTTTGTATGCACGCGGGTTTTGGTCCTGTGCATATCAGTCAAAGCACCGCCTCGCTGGTTGTTTATTTGGCTGGCGGCGCGCCGATCATTTTTGCCACTGGAACTTCTGCCCCGTGTACCAGTATTTTTAAGCCAATCTGGTTGGATACCGCATCTTCTCTTTCGTTGGGATCTGTGCCTTCATCTCAGGCAGATTCGGAATCTTTGTTCTGGCGTCACGAGCGTTTGCATCGCGCCACGCTGCTTAATTATCCGAAGCGCATTCAAACCTATCAGCAAGACCGTGATGATCTGGAGCAGCAATTTGTGCAAGGCGCGTTAAATTTATCGCAAGCCTCAGCCAAAGACCGCGCAGATTTTTCGGCACAATGTTTTAATTTAGCCGCCCAAGCCGAAGCCGACTGGCTGCTGCGGGTGGAGCAGGCGCCAGCGCAGAGAAAAATTTTGCATTCCCATGCCTGGCGTCAATTTAATAAAAAAGCAGGGTTTCAGTGACGACTTGCTCTAAAAATAAAAATACGACCCTCGTAAAAATGAGGGTCGTATTTTTTGAGCCAATTTTACAGCGGTCAAAAATCAGCGCACGTCCACGCCGCTAATTTTTGAGAGGACGCGGTGCAACAACAAGGTTGGTAGTAAAAGTAGAACGTGCAGGGCGGCGCTTAATCCAAATAGCGTAGCCGCCGCGCCCAAAAAATTATTTAATGGCGGGGTTATATTTTTCAGCATCCATGCGCCGGCTCCGCCAAAGATTGCCAAAGCCAGCAAGCCGGCTGTCCATAAACCAAGCGGCAGCCACGAATGGCGGTCAGATTCTGAGGGCATCATGGTGCTGGAAACTGCAAAGGCAAGGTAAAACCAAAGGAAGAAGTCATTGACCTGCGGCAATAGCGTAATTCCCTTCCAAAATAATTCAATCTGCCCATTTGCCAAGACCTTCAATAATGTATCCAGCCCCATGCGATTCCAGCCTGCATAGGCAATAAATAAAGAGCCGGCAATCAGCGGCGCAAGCCCAATTAACGAATCGCGCACAATGTCGGTTTGTGCCGTCTCCACATAGCCCATTTGCAGTTTGCCGTTGGGCAGTGATTTAGGAATGAGAGATGCTTTTCCTGTGCGCACGCGCAAAATTTTTGCCATTAAAAAATGGCTTAGTTCATGCAAAAACACGCCAGGGAAAAATAAGATCGAAAACAAGCCAATGGTTAGTTGCGGGCTGCGGGTTACAATTAAAAAAACCGTCTGTATTTCACGATGCAAAAGCCGCTGGAGGAGTACCAGCGGCAGGAGGGTGAGGATGAACCAGAGAAAACCAGCGAAGAGCATTTAATTTGCGGCTGCTTTGGCTATGGCAACGAACTCTTCAACTTTCATGCTGGCGCCGCCAACAAGTGCGCCGTCTATCTCCGGTTGATTAAAAAACTCGGCGGCGTTGGCGGCAGTCACTGATCCGCCGTACAACACACGGACGGCTTGGGCGGTTTCTTCCCCAAATAATTTTGCCAACGCCGGGCGAATGACCTCTTTTACCACCGCATTTGCTTCTGTTCCATTTGATGCTTTGCCCGTGCCAATTGCCCACACGGGTTCGTAGGCAACAATCAGGCGCGGAGCATATTCGGCAGAGACCCCTTTTAGGCTGTTGCTGGTTTGTGACGAGACTACATCCATGGTTAATTTCGATTCGTATTGCTCCAGCGTTTCACCAACGCATACAATTGCAGTCAAGCCGGCTGCCTGGGCAGACAGTACCTTGCGGTTTACTACTTGATCGGTTTCGTTAAAGTAGGCGCGGCGTTCCGAATGCCCTAAAATGACATAGCCGCATAACTCTTTGACCATCATGGGTGATGTTTCGCCGGTGAATGCGCCTTTTTCTTCCCAGTGCATGTTTTGCGCACCCAAACCAATGCCCGACCCTTCCAGCAGGGCAGAGGCTGCCATGAGCGACATAAAAGGCGGGCAGATTACCTGCTCCACTCCTGTAATTTCGCGCAATGGCGCAATCATCTTAAAGATCAGGTCGCGTGTTTCTGCGATGGTTTTGTTCATTTTCCAATTGCCTGCAACAAGTGATTTTCGCATGATGTTTTCCTATTTTATGGTATTGAGATAATTTTCCGCCATGAGGCGAATCCATTCTGGGGTTTTAGGCGCAGCGGTAAGGCTTTGCAGAATATCCTTTGCTTCTGCCTGAGCGCCTTTTTTTATTTTTATTTCTGCTTTTAGCAGGGCTGCTTCGGGCATGTTTGGTTTTAGTGTTTCGGCTTTGGCTAATTGATTTTGTGCTGCATCCAGGCTGCCAAAATAGAGTTCTTGTCTTGCGCGTACAATATGCCCAAGCGCCTGGTCTATGCGGTCAATGCGTTCAACGATTAAAAATAACGACATATCTTTTTGTTCTGTGGCTTTATAAGCGGCTTCGCGAAAGTCGTTTTCTATTTCAATTGGCGCTGTTTCGTTGCGGTAGGCTTGCATTAAACGTAAGTACATGCCAGCAGAGGGTACCCATATGTTGCGCTCTTTGAGTTGTTGCGCGGCATGGAGTAGAAATTCCTTGTTGTCGGGTCCTGCCAGGTTGGCGGCTTGTACCAGTTCTTCCGATGCCGCACGAATTTCTTGCGCATCAAACAGTGCGAGCGATAGGGTTAAATGTGCGTTTGGGTCGTTTGGATTTTGGGCAACCAAATCCATTGCTGCGCTTATTTCTGGGGATGAGCCTTTTGCAAGCGGGGGGGGTGGCATGTTTGGCGTGGCGGGTAATGGGGCGGTAGAAACAAGGGTTGGCGTTGCTTGCGGCGGGGTAAGGCGCTTGTTAATTGCCAGCCCGGCAATTGCCAAGCCCAGTAATACTATTATGCCAACGCCCATCCACATCCAGCCTGTGCGAGGTTTGAGTGGGGCTTCATTGCTTACGGTTTTTTCTTCAGCGCCCGTTTTATCTTTTGACACGCTGGGGCGCATGATGATGGCTGTGCCTTGCATTGGCACACCCGCTTCTGTCCACGCGGCTTTAAAGGCGCTCATTAATTCTTGGGTGGCGGTGTAGCGGTCTAGGCGGTCTTTTGCCAGCGCCTTTAATAGAACCCGTTGAACAGGCTCTGGCACTTTGGGGTTTACCTTTGTGGGCAGGGGCAGGGGGGTGTAAATGTGGTCGTGAATAATAGAGAAGGGCGTATCGGCGCTGAATGGAACTTGCCCTACCACCATTTCGTATAGCATTACGCCAAACGAATATATATCTGTGCCGGCATCGAGGTCTTTCTTGCCCATTGCCTGCTCTGGTGAAATATATTGCGGCGTTCCCATGATTGAATCGGAAGACATGGTAGATTCGCCGGCTTCTGCTATGCGCGCCAGCCCAAAATCTGCCAGGTACATGGTGCTGTCTGATGCAATCATCACATTGGATGGCTTCACGTCTCGATGTAAAATGCCCTGGCTGTGCGCGTATGCCAAAGCAGCCCCCACCGAATTTACCACTTGTTCAATTTCTTTTGCGGTAAGCGGTCCTTGATTGAGCCGCGCTTTGAGCGTATCTCCTTCGATATACTTCATTACCAGAAAGGGTCGTTTTTCGTGTTCGGAATAATCATAAATGGGGACAATGTTGGGGTGTTCCAATTTTGCCACCACCCGCGCTTCCCGCTGAAAGCGCATGGCAAATGTTTGGTCTTCGTGAAATGCGGGGTGCAAAACCTTCAATGCAACGTAGCGGTCAAGCGAGGCGTGATAGGCTTTATAAACAGTTGCCATGCCGCCTTGCCCAAGTTGTTCGATGATCCGATAGGGACCAACGTTTTCACCGATGTTGAAGGACATTCATATTCTCCAATTGCATATTTTTAATAGCAGGGCTGAACCGCATTTTCTCAAAATTTTGGGGTGTGTTCTGGAGTCTCGAATTTTTATTGAGACTCCAAAACACCTCTATTGATTGGGACGATACACCGCGCCGTTATTTTTTCAATTATAGCCGCGCGTTATTAATTTGGGTTGCGTTTATGTAAATTGTTTGTAAATTGAAACGCGGCAAAAGGCTTTCTTTTTTATGATTTGTCGAGCAGCGCCGCTACACCGGGCAGTTCTTTCCCTTCTAAAAATTCGAGCGATGCGCCGCCGCCCGTGGAAACGTGTGTCATCTGTTTGGCAACGCCTGCCTTCTTGACTGCGCTGGCAGAATCGCCGCCGCCAATGACGGTAATTGCACCAGATTCTGCCAACATGCGCGCCAGAGCGAATGTGCCTTCGGCAAATTTGGGCATTTCAAAAACGCCCACGGGACCATTCCAAACCACCAGTTTAACCCCGTTGAGGGCGGCTTTGTATTGTTCCAGGGTTTTTGGACCTACATCCAACATGCGCCAGCCAGCGGGAATTTTATCCACGTCTACCGTTTGGGTATTGGCTTCGGCGTCAAATTTATCGGCGATGATTGCATCCACCGGTAAAATTAATTTGTTGCCCGATTTCGCCAGAATGCTTTTGGCTGTTTCCAGCGCGGCTTCTTCCACCAGGCTGTCTTGCATGTTTAGCCCTTGCGCGGCAAGGAAGGTATTTGCCATGCCGCCGCCGATGATTAACTTATCGCATTTGGCGAGCATGGTTTCAACCACTAAAATCTTGTCGCTGATTTTTGCGCCGCCCAAAATGGCAATGTAGGGATGCTCTGGGTTGGCAACCGCGCGTCCCAGGTATTCCAACTCTTGTTCCATGAGAAAGCCAGAGACAGCCGGTAGAAAACGCGCCACGCCTTCAGTTGAGGAGTGGGCGCGATGCGCAGAGCCAAAGGCGTCATTGACGTATACTTCTCCGAGCGCCGCCATTTGTTTGGCGAGTTCCAGGTCGTTTTTCTCTTCGCCCTTGTGAAAGCGGGTATTCTCCAGCATAAGCACGCCGCCGGGTTGGAGGGCTTTTGCCATGGCTTCCACTTCGGCGCCAACGCAGTCGGGCGCCATTTGAACGGGTTTTTTTAGCAGCGCTGCCAGCGCTTCTGATGCGGCTTTCAGGCTGAATTCGGGGTCTGCCCCGCCTTTGGGTCGCCCCAAATGACTCATCAGAAGTAATGACGCGCCTTGTTCCAAAATATAATTAATGGTTGGCAGGGCGGCTTTGATGCGCTTGTCATCGGTTACTTTGCCGTCTGCCATCGGTACGTTAAAATCCACGCGCATTAACACGCGCTTTCCCTTAAGGTTAATATCTTTTACCGTTTTTTTGTTCATGGGTTTCTCTTGGTTGCTAAAAAATGGTGATTGGGTGTTAGAAAAATTGGTAGACTGGTTTCCCAATCTACCAATTTAGTTTTCTCAATTACAGGGATTTTGCCATCAACGCCGCGAGGTCGGCGGTGCGGCAGGAGTAGCCCCATTCGTTGTCGTACCAGGTGACAACTTTGATGAAGTTGCTTTTTTCTTTGCCGAGGACAGAGGTGAAGGGCAGATCCACCGAGGAGGAGTGCGGGTCACCTTTGAAGTCTACGCTGACGAGCGGCTCGTCTACTGCCTGTAAGATGCCCTTAAAGTGAGACTGTTGCGCGGCATCGCGGAACGCCTGGCGCAGTTCTTCGGTGGTGGTTTCTTTTTCCAGTTCGGCTGTGAAGTCTACAATTGAGACGGTGGAGGTTGGCACGCGCAGCGCGTAGCCGTCAAATTTACCCTTTAAGTCGGGGATGACCAGTGAAATGGCTTTTGCTGCGCCAGTGGTGGTGGGGATGATGTTCATGGCGGCGGTGCGGGCGCGGCGCAGGTCTGAGTGCGGCGCATCCAAAATTTTCTGGTCGTTGGTGTAAGAGTGAATTGTGGTCATAAATCCGCGTTTGATGGTGAATAGGTCGTGTACCACTTTGGCGGCTGGTGCAAGGCAGTTGGTGGTGCAGGAGGCGTTGGAGACAACATGATGAATGGCGGGGTCGTATTTGTCTTCGTTTACGCCCAGTACAATGGTGATGTCTTCACCTTCCGCAGGGGCAGAGATGATCACTTTCTTTGCCCCGCCGTGAGTGATGTGATTCTCGGCGCCTTTTACAGTTTTGCCTTTTTTGTTTACGCCGTCTTTCTTAATGGTGAACAAGCCGGTTGATTCGATCACAATGTCAATGCCCATTTCGCCCCATTTGATGTTGGAGGGGTCAGTTTCTTTGAAAACTTTAACGGGTTTGCCGTCAATAATCAGCGCATCTTCCGCAACTTCAACTGTTCCGTCAAAACGACCGTAGTTTGAGTCGTACTTGAGCAGGTGCGCCATGGTTTTTACATCGCCAATATCGTTAAATGCTACAACTTCCAACTCTTCGGGGTAGCGGTCTCGAATTGCTTTTAGAACCTGTCGTCCTATGCGCCCGAAGCCATTAATACCAATTTTTACAGTCATTTGAAATCTCCTTAAGAAAAT
>DYML01000045.1:0-7833 GCA_020721605.1 Anaerolinea thermophila | reverse complement strand
ATTGATTAAAGGTCCGGTGCGCTCGTAAAAAATATCCATGATGACCTGCGCCAGTTTGAGCGAGTCGTGCCGCCAGGGGTGTTCATTGTCTATCAAGTCGGCGCAATGAGTGCGTGAGTCGGAGAGCGTTTTTTCATCGGCGCGTACCCATTGCGCTGCGCCAATTTCTTTTTCGTAATTGCTGTTGCATAAAATAATATCAAACAGGTCTTCGCCGATGTGGTTTTCGAGTGCGCGAACATGGTCGTAGCAGGTGAAAAAATCGGTTTCGCCCGGTTGAGTGGCAATGTTGCAGGCGTATATTTTTATGGCGCGGCTGGTTTGCATGGCGGCAAGCAGGTCATGCACCAGTAGGTTGGGCAGCAGGCTGGTGTATAAACTTCCGGGTCCAACCACAATGATTTCGGCGTTTAAGATGGCTTTTATTACAGGTGGAAAAGCCGAGGCATTGTCTGGTTCGAGCCAGACGCGGCGCACTCTGCCCGCCATAGTGGGAATTTTGCTTTCGCCTTCCACGCGAACTTCGTTGAGCGAGTGCGGAAGTTCCATGCTGGCAACCAGTTTTACATTGTGCAAGGTGGAAGGCAGCACGCGTCCATTGACTGAAAGAACCCGTCCCGATTCGGCAACTGCGTCTTCAAAACTGCCGGTTAGGTCTGCCAGGGCGGTGATGAAAAGGTTTCCAAAGGAGTGCCCTTCAAGGTCGGGCGATCCGCTAAAGCGGTATTGAAAGAGTTGTGTTAGCAGGGCTTCGTCGTTGGAGAGGGCGGCTAGGCAATTGCGAATATCACCTGGCGGTAGAATGCCATGACTTTCGCGCAATCTGCCAGAGGAGCCGCCGTCATCGGCTACGGTTACTACGGCTGTCAGGTTGCGCGTGTGGGATTTTAGCCCACGCAAAAGGGTCGAGAGTCCATGTCCGCCGCCGATGGTGACGATGCGCGGTCCGCGTTCACGCAGGCGGTAGTCTTTCAGTTGATCAAATACATCTGCCCCAGGGCGGATAAACGGCTTGAGCAGCGAGCGGTTGAGCTGCAAAATGCCATAAATTACCAGCCCAATGCCCAGCCCGCCAAAAATGAGGGCGCGCCAGGCGCGCGGCATAAAGCGCAGAGCGGCATAGGTTAGCAAGGTTAGAAAAATGGGGTTGGTGGAATCTGTTCGATATAGGTCAATTAAAATGACTGCCAAGCCCAGCCCCAACAGGGTGATGCCGAGCAGCACCAAAATAAACCAGCGTTTTATGCCCAGCCCCGGATGTAGCCAGCGTGGAAGGTTGCGCAGGGTTTGCCAAATGCGAGCCAGAAAATTTTTGTGCATAAAAAATATGATAGCAGGGTTGGGTGGATGCGTCAATTTTTTACAGGCATTTTACATGTATGTCATACCTGCATTACTTTGCCCGCCTAAAATGACAGCGTATCTAAAATCAACCCATCATATAGGAGTCTTACAATGAAAAAAATAGTTAATAAAATCATTTTTTCCGTTTTAGTCGCTGCCCTTGTTTTTGCGGCGCTCCCTGCTACTGGCGTATTTGCGCAAGAAGAAAACCCGCCGAAAGCCGAACTACCTACTGAGAAAATTGAGCAGGTTTGGGCGCGTCAGTTGGCGAACTACGAAAAACTTGGCAAGGGATTTACAGAGACCGATGCGCAAATCGCAAAGTTTCAGGCGCGAATTGATAAAGCCGCCGCAAACGGCAAGGATGTGACCGCCCTGCAAGCCGCGCTGAATGCTTTTGCCTCTGCCTTGAAGAGCGGAAAGCCGACTTACGACAGCATGGGCGGCATTGTCAGTTCACATCAGGGTTTTGACGCAAGCGGCAAAATCACCGATGCCACGCAGGCGAAAGCCACCGTGCAGGAATTCCGCACGAAGATGCAGGAACTTCAATCCACAATGAACGGCACGGGCAAGGCGCTGCGCGAAGCTCTGCAAGCCTTCCGCGATGCGAACAAGCCAGTGACCGAGAGAGATTCGTAATTGGTAATTTGATTAATTTATACGGGGGAATTTCAGTTGAAGCCTTGTAGTGTGTAACGTGGTGCGTGTTCCGTTTTTTTTTACGGAACACGCACCACGTTACACGTTTTTCACTCCCCCAAATACGCTGCCACAATTTTTGGATCATCGCGCAACTCGGCGGCGGGCGCGGCATACGCCAGTTGACCGCGTTCCAGCACATAGGCATAATCAGCCACTTGCAGGGCTTTGCGCGCATTTTGCTCCACCAGCAGCAGGGTCACGCCCTGTGCGCGGATTTCGGTGATGATCTCAAAGATTTGGTTCACGATCAGCGGAGCCAGCCCCATGCTGGGTTCATCGAGCGTGAGCAGTTTGGGACGCGCCATTAACGCCCGCGCCACGACCATCATCTGCTGTTCGCCGCCGCTCATCAATCCCGCGTGTTGTTTGCGGCGTGTTTTCAAAATGGGGAAACGCTCAAACATGGACTGCAAGTCGGCTTCGATTGCCTGATGGTCGTTGCGGATGTACGCGCCGAGCCGCAGGTTTTCTTCCACAGTCAGCGTAGCCAACACCTCTCTGCCTTCTGGCACTTGCGCCAGCCCCAGGCGGGCAATCTGATCGGAGCGCAAGCCTGAGATGTCGCGCCCTTCTAGTTCGATTTTTCCGCTTGCGGGACTGATTAAGCCGCCGATGGTGTTGAGCGTGGTGGATTTTCCCGCGCCGTTCGCGCCGATGATTGCCACCACCTGCCCCGCTTTCACCTCAAACGATAAATCTCGCACGGCTTCGATGGCGCCGTAATTTACGCACAAATTGCTGACCTTAAGCATTTGCCGACTCCTCTTCTCCGAGGTACGCGGCAACCACCAGCGGATTGGCTTTGATTTCGTCCATCGTTCCGCGCGCGATGACTTCTCCAAAATTCAGCGCCACCACATGATCGCAGACTTGCGCGATGAAGGGCATGTCATGTTCAATTACCAGCACGGTCAAGCCTTCTTTGGCGAGGCTTAAAATCAATTCACCCAGCCGCGCCGTTTCTGCGTCGTTCATGCCAGCGGCGGGTTCGTCGAGCAACAAAAACTTTGGATGAGTCGCCAGCGCGCGCGCAATTTCAACGCGGCGTTGGTCGCCGTACGAAAGCGCGTCGGCGGGCGTATCTTTGAATTTCTCCAGCCCTAGCCGCTGGGTCAGTTGCAAAGCCTGCTCGCGCAAACGCTTTTCCTCGGCGCGATAACCTGGCAACATCAGCGCGGCGTCCAACAAACTGGCTTTGCCTTGCGTGTGCATTCCAACAATAATATTGTCCAGCACGGTCATTTCGGCAAACAGGCGGATATTTTGATAGGTGCGGGCAATGCCCAGTTGATTAATTTTATGCGGCGGAAGTTTGTGAATCGGCTGACTCAAAAAGTGGATTTCGCCGCTCGTAGGCTGATCCAGCCCGCTGATGAGATTCAGCAGCGTGGTTTTTCCCGCCCCGTTGGGACCGATCAAACCCGTCACCTGACCCGATTCTGCTTCGAAGGAGATTTCATTCACCGCAGCCAATCCGCCAAAATGACGGGTGACGCGCTTCAACGCGAGCATGTTCATTGCGCCCTCCTTTTGCTGAAGACGCGCTGAAACCATTTGGGGTTGATCAATCCATGCGGCAGGTAAATGATGACTAGCACCATAATGACGCCATTGACCACGCCGCGATATTCTTTCATAAAGCGCAAGGCTTCGGGCAGAACCGTCAGAATTGCCGCGCCGACCATTGCGCCTGACCAATGCAGTGTGCCGCCCAAAACAGCGAACGCCAAAATATTGACCGCCGCGTTGAAACTAAAATCGGTGGGGCCCACAAAGCGCGTGAGGTGCGCGCTGAATCCGCCAGCCAGCCCTGCCACGAATGCGCCCAAAACAAAAGCCAGCATTTTATATTGATACACGTCAATGCCCATCGTGGCGGCGACGCTCTCGTCGCGGCGGATGGCGGCTAATGCCCGTCCCGCGCGCGACTTGTGAAATTGAACCAGAAAAATAGACAGGATAATCAAAACAAATAATAACGCGCCAGGCGTGGTTAATTTTGGAATGCCCGACAGACCTTGCGCCCCGCCCAGCAAATTCAAGCCGCTGAATTTATCAAAATTGACCGCCGTAATGCGGACGATTTCCCCGAAGCCCAGTGTGGCAATTGCCAGGTAAATTTCCCGCAGACGCAGGACGGGCAACCCCAACAGCCAGCCGATTAATGCCGCGCTCAAAGCCCCCGCCAACAAACTGACTGGAAGCGGCGTGCCTGCGTGAATGGTCAGCACGGCTGAGACATACGCGCCAATGCCCATGAAGCCCGCATTCGCCAGCGAAAGCAAGCCTGTGTAAAGCGTGAAGTAAATGCTGATGCCCAACAGCATGTTGATTAACGCGAACTGCACAACGCTGCTGTAGGTTGCCCAAAATTCTGAAAATACATTCATACTATTCTACTCACTATCATAAACCTCATAAATTGATGTCGTTGCGCGCCGCTGCTCTTGTACTTTGGCGGCGCGGCAATCTTCTTTATAAGTTGAAGTATCGCGTAAAGGAGATTGCTTCGGCAAAAATCGCCTCGCAATGACATTTGTAGCGATCTATGCCCGTTTCGTGCTGGAATGTCCCAGCAAGCCATTGGGACGAACAAGAAGGATGATTAGCAATAATACAAATGAAACGGCGTCACGCAGGTCACTGGAAAGATACGCCACGCTCATCACTTCGCTGAACGCCAAAATAAATCCGCCGATTACCGCGCCTTCGATGTTGCCCAGCCCGCCGAGCACAATCACGGTCAAGCCTTTTAAGTTCATCGGTCCGCCCATGAAGGGTGAGATGGAATTGAACGCCAGTCCCAGCAAAACTCCCGCCGCGCCAGCCAATGCCCCTGCGATGAAAAATGTCTGCATGATGATTTGGTCAACGGGGATTCCGAGCCGCGCCGCTGTGACCGTGTTGTAGGCGACCGCCCGCATGGCTTGTCCCTGACGCGTTCCCATAATCAGCCAGCGCAAGGCAACCATGATGACCAGCGAAATGCCGAGGATGGTCAACTGCAACAGGGTGACAGAAACACCCCCAAAGTTAAATACATGAACGGGAAAAATATCAAATGGAAAACGCGAGACTTCCGCGCCGAAGATTCCCTGCGCAATGTTAACCAGCACTATGGATGCGCCAATGCTGGAGATCAACGTTGCCAGATGCGGCGCATGGCGGGCGCGTAACGGCTTGAAGGCGATGCGATCCAGCAGAATACCGAGGATGCCGCTCCCCAACATTGCCACGGGCAACGCCAACCAGATGGGCAGGTGAAGCGTTGTGACGCATACCAATCCAATGAATGCGCCCCACATATACAAGGAAGGATGCGCGAGGTTGAGAATCCCCAACACGCCAAAGATCAGTGTGTAGCCCAAAGCGAACAGGCTGTACACCGCGCCGAGCCAGATTGCATTCACCACTTGTTGCCAGAACATAGTCACCTGCTAAACGTCCCACCCTGCGGTGGGACGTGGTTAAGAAAGTGCAGGTCATGCGGTTAAGCATGACCTGCAAAAGTTTAATAATTTTACGGCTTAAAAACGTCAAACGCGCCGTTTGTAACTGCCAGAACAACCGGCTCGTGAATGGGGTCGCGGTTGGCGTCGAAGGAGAACATGCCCAGCGGGCTTTCAAAATCGGTGATCTGCGTCAGAGCATCGCGGATGGCGGCGTGATCTACGCTGTCGGCATTTTTGATGGCGAGCGCTGCAACCCAGGCGGCGGTGTAGGCTTGTGTTGCAAATTGATCTGGGTTGGCGCCGTATTCTGCGTTAAAGGCTTCCACAAAGGTGGCGCTGGCAGGAACTGTGCTGGCAACATTCCACGCGGCGCCAGAGATGGCGCCTTCGGCGGCGGTGCCGGCAATTTCAGCCAGTTTGGGGCTGTTGAATCCATTTCCGCCAATGAAGCGGATGGTTTCAGGAATGCCGAGTGTGCGCGCCTGCACCATAATGTTGGCGGCTTCTTCTGCCAATGCCGAAACCACAATTGCGTCGGGGGCGAGTGATTGAATTTTGGTTAATTGGGCTGAAAAGTCGGTGTCGCCTTTGGCGAAGGTTTCTTCGGTCAAAATTTCAATGCCTTCGGCTTCGAGGGCGGCTTTGAAGACATCGTAACCGCTTTGGGTGAAGGCATCATCGTTGCCGTACATCACTGCCACTTTGGTCAGTCCGAGCGCGGCTTTGGTTACTTTGATGGTGTTGGGGATGACTGCGCTTTCGGGCAGGCTGGTGCGGAAGATAAAATCTCCAATTTCGGTAATGCCGCTGGCTGTGTTGGAACTGGCAATTACGGGCATACCGGCTTCTTGTGCCAGAGGGTCTGCCGATTTGGCTTCATTGGAGAGTGTGGGTCCAAGGATGACTGCCACGTCGGGGTTGGCGATTAGTTTTTCGTAGGCGGCAATGGCTTGTTTGGGGTCGCCGGCGGCATCTTCATAGATAATTTTGAGCGTGATTCCTTCGCCCAAAAATTTTTGTTCGTTAATTTGTTTGGCAGCCAGGTCAATTCCCTTTTGAATGGCGGTGCCATACAAAGCGGTTGCGCCGCTCAGGTCATGCACTGCGGCGAGGGTAATTTCGGCGGGCAGGTTGCTTGCGGCAACGGCGGGGGCTTCTGTGGCGGCGGCTGGCGCTTCGGTTGCCGCAGGCGCTTCGCCGACAGGTTCAGCCGTTGGCGCGGGCGTGGTTGCCCCTCCGCAGGCAGTAACCAGGATGCTGATAAGCATCAACAGAACAAACACGGTTAGTGACGTTTTTTTCATTTCTTCTCCTCTTTGTTTTTTGATTGGAAGCGCATAGTATACGCTATTTTTTTATGCGTGGTGATTTTTCCCAATCAATCCTCCAGATTTGGCAAAGAGGTTGCTTCATTCCTTGCAATGACGTTGGGGGGACGAAAGACGGTCAAATTGCGCTTTTGCAAAGCCAGGTTTTCATAACCGCCAAGCGGCTGCCTTGCGCTGCGGAATGGTGAAAATGAATTTGCGGCGCGGTTATAACTTCCCGCCTGCTGTGCCAAAAATGGGCGTAAATTTTGATTATGGGGTGTCTGTTGATTTGTTGACGGCTTCGGATTTGTGGCTGATTCGATCATAAAAAATTATCAGTGTGCTGCCGTATTTTCTTTGTTCAGTTTCTTCAAGATTTTTCAACTCAATTTCCTGATATTCAGTCGGGTCAATTTGCACAATCACCGTTCCTGTGCCTGTCAGCCAGTTGATGTGTGCGTCTGTCAGTTTTAGCGCCTTGACCCACATTTCTTGATATTGCGGTGGCGCAATGTAGATAAATTCAAACTGCCTGTCGGGTTCGGCGCTCAACATGCCAAAGGCGTCTCCCTTGCGAATTTCTGATTGTTTGGCAAAGCCGCAATATGCCAGATTTTCTTTCATGGTATTTATCGGTGCGTGGTTCAAATCGGAAAAGCGTACAAAAGCCGCGCCGCGACTGAGCGCCTCGATGCCGATTGCGCCTGTGCCGCCGAACAAATCCCACCAGTTGGAATCAACCACGTCCCCAGCCAAAATATTGAACAAAGCCTCTTTCACCCTGTCCATTACCGGGCGGGTCGTGTCGCCAGGAACCAAATTTAGTTTTCGCCCTCTGGCGCTTCCTGCAATTACCCGCAGACTCATGCCCTGCCTCCCGTTAAATTATTTTTACTTGCCTCTGCCAAATTTCCATGCGCGGCAGTGATGGGAACAACGCAGCCCGTGCCAAGGATAAAATGCCGCCCCTTTGTCTGGCGGATGGCGTCTGCCGCTTCTTCGCGGATTTTGGCTTGGTCTTC
>DYML01000044.1 GCA_020721605.1 Anaerolinea thermophila | reverse complement strand
GCTTATCGCCTTGATGTACTTTGTGTTTGAAATTATTTTTTGGCAGAAATGAAATACCCAGTCGCGGCCATGCCAAACCCAATGACCGCGAATTCCAATCCCTGCCAGAGGATGGGGATGGACAAAGCCTGGAGCATGGCAGTTGCCAGCGCGTTGACAGAATCCAGCAAAAGGGCGGGAAGGAAGGCGGGCATTCGGCTGGCGAGGAGTTCCTGAAAGACTGTGCCGAAAACCGAAGCGCCGACCAATCCTGTGAAAGCCGTCAGCCCGCCGATAATGAAGAGCGGAATGCCCCACCAGTTCAGCCAACTTTTGCGCGAATTGACGGCGAAGATCGTCATCAACAATAAAAACCCCAGCGGAAGGATCGGGCTTAATCGCATGACCATTCTTGCAGTCTGCAATTTTTGGCGCGGATCATTTTGCGGCGGCGCACTAATCAAAATCAACTGGTCGGGGATTGCCAATGTGGCAGCCTGCATTTGTCCCTGAATCGCGGGCGTCAGCAGCGGAATCAACTCGGCGGGCGGGTTGCAGAATTGAATCTCGCTGTTGTTAAAGAGGTTCAGGGTTGCCTGCGTGATCTGCTCCAGCGTGCAGGCGGGTTGAGTCGCCAGCAGTGCAAAAACCGCCTGCACGCCCGTGTCACTGACCATGCTGGCTTTGAATGGTGCAAGAGAGATTTGAACTGAATCCGTCTGTATGTTGAGATAGGCGAAGATCGAATTCAAAGTTTCGTCGCCAAGTGTTTTGAGAGTCTCCTGTGGCAGCATGGCGCGGAAATATCCTTCCCATGCCTGCTGGCTCATGCCGCGCATGACGACGGGCAGCTGGCTTTTGTCAGTGCTTGCGGAGAGCATGGCTTCCGCAAGCACAACAGGAAATTTGTTATAAAAATCCGCGCGGGCAAACGCCTGCTGGTAGGTCTCGATGGTGAATGCCCGTTGGTCAAAGTTGAAGAGAATCAGCGCGGGCACAGCCGTCAGCACGAAGAGGATGGCAAAGACAATCCCTAAGAATTTTTTGATTGAATCCATTTTGTCTCGAAAAATGTTTAACCACAAAGGGAACAAAGGGTCACAAAGGTTTTCCTTCGTGTTCCTTCGTGACCCTTTGTGGTTGAATCTTTTACGCCGTCAAAATCTCGATGTAGTCCTGCGTCACAACTTCCGCGTCGCCAACGCCGAGCAGGTGCAGCAACTCGTTTACCAGTTTCGCTTTCAGGTCGGCGTCCTTGCGGCTCCAGGTGCGGCTCTTAATCTCAAGGAAGTGCCGCATGTCTGGCTGTTTCATGTGATCGAGGTTAACAAAGAACTCAGTATCCTTGTAACTGATATGCCAGCGCAAGCGGTCTTTTTCAATGGGAATGACCTGCGTGGGCTTGAAGTATTCACGATAGAAACGTGAGGTATGCACGGCGGGCGCAAGGAAGCGGCTGCGCGAGAGCAAAACATCCTGCCCAATTTCACCTTCGCGCTGCTGTCCGAGCAGAGTCAGGCGCGAGCGCACATTTTCCACATCCCCTTTTTGGTTGATGAGATTATCCTCGCGGAAGCGCAGCCGTCCCTGCGATGAATCTTCGAACATGTAATATTCATCATATTGATGATAGTGCCTGTGCGCGTCAATTGTTATTTCGGGCTGATTCATCTTCGCGATGAGTTGGTCTGGGTCTGTCACCTTGACCTTGACCTGCACCTCGAACGATTCCTGCTCCATCGAGCCGCCCAGCGCAATCAACTTGGAAAGCACCGACTGTTCACGCTCGATCAGGAAGGCATCTATTTTTTGCGCAACTTCGCGGGCTTGATTCAATAATTCGGCTTCGTTCAACGTCAGCAACTGGTGGCTTCTCATTAACCATTTTCCATTCACCATCACATCGGTCACATCGGTGGATTTGGCGGCGAAGATCAACTGCGCATACGCGCCATTCGGGTTGCGGCGGAAGCGGGGCGAGTTGTGAACGGGGGAGGTGTCCACCAAAATCAGGTCGGCGCGTTTGCCCACTTCGAGCGAGCCTGTGATGTCGCCCATGTGCAGGGCTTGCGCGCCCATGCGGGTCGCCATCAACAAGGCAGTTGCGGCGGGAACAGCCGTCGGGTCGCTGCTGGAGGCTTTCGCCACAAAAGAGGCGAGCCGCACTTCTTCAAACATATCGAGGTCGTTGTTCGAGGCGGGACCATCCGTGCCAATGCCCACGTTCAGCCCGTTGTCGAGCATTTTTTGAATGGGAGCAAAACCCGAAGCCAGTTTGAGGTTGGAAGATGGGTTGTGAGCCACGCCCGCATTCACATGCTGGAGGGTTTTGATTTCGCCAATGTCCACATGGACGCAATGCGCGGCAATTACTTTTGCTTCCAGCACGCCCTGCTTTTTGATGTACGGCACAACGGGCATACCTTGTTCTTCGCGCATGGTTTCCACTTCAAACGCGGTTTCAGAGATGTGAATATGCAAAGGCACATCAAACTCTTTGGCAATGTCGGCGCAGGCGCGTAAAATTTCGGGCGTGGTCGAGTAGGGCGCGTGCGGCGCAATGGCGGGGATAATCAGCGGATGACCTTTCCACTTTTTGATGAATTCGCGGGCGTAGGCAAGCGACACTTCAAAAGAGGCGGCGTCTGGCGCGGGATATTTCATAATGCTCTGCCCGCAGACGGCGCGCATCCCAGCATCCGCTGTGGCTTGGGCGATGTCGTCTTCAAAGAAGTACATATCGTTGAAGGTGGTCACGCCGCTGCGGATTTGTTCGGCGCAGGCAAGCAAGGTTCCGAGCCGCACAAATTCGGGGGTGACGAACTCGCGCTCGACGGGCAGCATGTAGCCCATCAGCCAGACATCGAGCCGCAGGTCATCTTCCAGCCCGCGCAACAGGGTCATGGGGACGTGCGTATGCGCGTTGACGATGCCAGGCATGAGGATTTTTCCGCCGCAGTCAATGGTTTCATCTGCCGCGTACTCGCGGATGAGGTCGGCTTCCGCGCCCACCGCCACGATTCTGTCATCCCGCACGGCAACTGCGCCAGGCTCATATTGATTCAATTTTTCGTCCATCGTCAGGACGATGGCGTTGGTGAGAAGGGTGTTTACTTTTTGTGTCATTCATACTCCTTTTTTGGAAACAGGCGGCAATGAAATGCCGCCTGTTGATGTTGATTATTCTTGACGAGGGCAGGCGTTTTATCGCGCGTGGCTTCTTCCTCGAAAATTGTGAACTATTTTTTGCGCCGAATTCTCTTTACTTCCTTGTCGAAGTCGCTTTCAAAGGTTCTGTCTTGTTCCACGCGGAAATTTTCATATTCCCGCTCTGCCAGTTCCTTGGCAATTTCATGGCTAACCCCTCCTGCATTTTTCAAAATATCATATTCGTTGAATTGCAGGAAAGCGTCTAACTTTTTGATCCATTCGGTCATCTTCATGGGAATTTGACGCGCGGCTTGGTTTTCGGCGTAATCCAGGTACATGCTGACGACCCTTTCCAAGCCTTTGATTTCGTTCTCATCCAGGTAGTTTTTTGCAACAGAGACATCAGATTTGAGAATTTTTCCATTGGGGGCGTTTTTCCATGTGGTCAAACCCATGTGCGGCTTGACTGTGCTGGCGCGTTCCGCCACGATTTCGGCGGCGGTTTGACCCGTGATTGCCCAGTGCAATTTGTTTTGTACGGTCTTGAAAAACAATTGTGTGACTTCAGCCTCTCGGTCATAGTCAATGCTGCATTGCTGGTAAATGTCGGTGATTTTTTGATAGAAGCGGCGTTCACTGGCACGGATTTCGCGGATTCGTTCCAGCAGTTCGTCGAAATAGTCCCTGCCGAAGCGTTTGTTTTGTTTCAAGCGTTCGTCGTCCAGCGCGAAACCTTTGATGATGTATTCCCTGAGCGTTTGCGTCGCCCAAACCCGAAAGCGCGTGGCTTGTTCGGAGTTGACGCGATAGCCAACGGAAATAATAGCGTCAAGGCTATACAGGTTTGTCAAGTAGGCTTTTCCGTCTGTGGCAGTTATTCGAATTTTTCTAATAACTGAACTCTCCAGTAATTCTCCGCTATCGAAAATATCTTTCAAGTGGTAATTGATGGTTGGAATTTCGACATCGAACAACTCTGCCAGTTGCTTTTGCGTCAACCAGACTGTCTCACCTTGATAATGGACTTCCACTCGTTTTTTGCCATCGGGCAATGTATAGAGGATGATTTCATCGTTCATGTCTTTTACTTCCCTTCCATTTCAGCCATGTTGGCATTATAGCATGGGATATTTTTACTGCTTCCATTTCAACAGCACATCCAGCGCTTTTAGATTTCTTTCGAAATCCGTTTTGGTATGGGTTGCCAGTTCCATATCTACTGAAACCGCGCCGCGTTCCACGGCGTAATCTGCGAGGGTGCCGGTGAAGATACAGCCGGTATCCAGCGGCGGGAATTTGTAGTCGGTGACCTTTGCAAGTTCTTTGGCAAATTTTATCGAATTTTTTTCCCAGGGTTCGCCGCCAGGGAAGACGCCCAGCGCGGCGCTGTGGTAACTGATGAGCGCTTCGATTTTATGCGTTTGCAGAAAACTGACCAGCGCCCGCGTTTCTGGTTCTGATGCGGGACTTGTGCCGCCTGTCGTCGGTCCGTAATCCCAGCAGCCGTCTCTATCCCACTCTGCCGCCCAGTTGGTAGGGAAGTTGCGATTCAAGTCCACGCCATGATCGTTCACCCGTCCATCGTAGCCGTGATCGCGGGCATCGCCGTCGGGGTTTAGGCTGCGCAGGATGTAGAGTGTCACGTCGCTGGGGACGATTTCGGGGTGTTCGTTGATGTGGGTGATGAGTTCATCCGCCAGCGCAATCGTGTTCCACTCGTAGCCGCCGTGAATGCCCGCCACAACCATGCGTTGTTTTTCGCCGTGACCGAAAGTGTACACCTCAAGCGGTCTGCCCGAAACCGAGTAGCCAATGATGCTGGGTTTGTTTCCTCTGCCGTTTGCCAGAACAAATGGAGTGGGCGTCTGCACAATAATCAGCGTGGAGAGCGGGTTCGGGGTGATGGTCGGCAGATACAGAATTTGATTTGGGTCGGGGGTGTAGGTGGAAGGCAGGGCGGCGGTGGAAATGGTTGTTATTTTTTGCGGCGCGGCTGAGACGGGATTTAACGCCAGGTAGGCAACTGTGACAAGCGCAATGCCTGCCAGCCCAACAAGGTTTAAGCCCCACGCCAGCGTAACCCAAACCGATTCCTTTTTTTTGCGCGGCGCGGGCATTATCCCATTTCCTCCAGCGTGGTACGCAGCCAATTCAATGCCAGGTTGGTTGCCCAGCGCGGCAAACTGCGCGGCGGTCCGCCGTAGGTGATGTGATGAGTCTGTTCGCCGTTGGGGAGAATCATGACCATGTCGGCGGAGCGGGTTTCAACATTCGCCGCCACGCCGAGCGCGGCTTCGGCTTGCGAGGCGGCTTGGGCGGCGCGTAAGGCTTGGGTCAACGAATCAACTGACAGGGCGGATAAAGAAGCCGTGTGAGGAACGCTGCGGCTCAGGCTTCCACCCAAGCCCGATTCAACGGCAACCAGTTTCCAGCCGCGTTTGGCAACTAAATCCAAAACAACATTTTCCAATTTATCTTCATCCACGCCGAAGACGGCAGAGCCGAGCCTTTCGCGCACCTGATTTTCAACTTCCGCGATCATGGCGTTGGCTTCGATTTCGTTTTTTGCCTTTGCCGCAATTCGAATATCCACCACGCCGGTATGTGCGGCAAGCCCAACGGTGGGGTTGCTGAGTTTTTCGAGGTCGCCGATTTTTTCGTCAATCGTGCCTTCGCCCAGCCCCGAACAATGGATGATGCGTACTTTGATGAGATCGTTGAGGTGGAAGCGTTTTTGCAAATAGGGGATGATGGACTCGTGGAGAATCAGTTCCATCTCGTTGGGGACGCCCGGCAGCGAGATGACCGCGTTGCGTTCGGTTTCGACGATGAAACAGGGCGCGGTGCCGACGGGGTTGGTCACGCCGATTGCGCCTTGCGGAACATACGCCTGCCGCTTTTGATTTTCGGATGGCGTGCGCCCGTAGCGGGCGATGGTGGCGATCACCTGCGCCCACAGATCTTCGCGGAACTCTGTTTGCACGCCCACGGCTTTTGCTACTGCCTCGCGGGTCGGGTCGTCAATTGTCGGTCCCAACCCGCCGGTGGTGATGACGATGTCGGCGCGGCGCATGGCTTCACGAATGGCATCTGCGATGCGCTCTTCATTGTCGCCGATGGTGATGGTGCGATATAAGTCTACGCCCAGTCCGCGCAAATTTTTGGCGAGGTAACGCGTGTTGGTATCCACGATCTCGCCGAGGAGTATTTCTGTTCCGATGGTGATGATTTCTGCTGAGGTCATGGCTTGATTTTAACAGACGAATATGAATTTTTACTTATCTGTGCCGGGTAGTATTTTTGCTTGCGCATTGGCAGGGTTTAGAAGAAACCCGCTCTCCCGACTATTGCGGAAAGCGGGTTTCAAATTTTAATGGTATCTTCTCAAAAAAACGGAGAAAGGTGACAGTCACCTTGGGTTTTCGGGCGTATATCTTTTTGATAACAGGTGACTGTCACCTATTTACCCCGAAATATTGAGATGATACTTTTAATGTTAGAAAAAAAACGGTTAGGAACTTAGAAGTTAAATCCTTGTACAAAAAGCAAGAAAATCTTTACCACAGAGAACACAGAGCGCACGGAGGTTTTTAAATGATTTTCTCAGTGATCTCTGTGTTCTCCGTGGTTGAATCTCTTTCGGCTTGTCCGAGTTAGGGCGTGTAGGTGCCAACTTGAACAAATTTTCCGTTTTTCACTTGCCCTACTAAAAAGTAGGGAATTGTAATATCGCCGTTGGCATCAAATGACCAGGTGCCAAGCGCCCCTTCAAATTCCTTAATTGAAAATACGGCATCGCGGATGCTTTCACGGTCTGTTGGGTCTCCATCGGCGGCGCATACGTTTTCAATGGCTTTTAATGCCACGCTCATTGTTTCGTAGCCCATAATGGGGTAGGCTTCTGTGGTTTCACCGTATTTGATTGTGTAGTTGGCGTAGAATTTTTGACCCGCTTTGCCGAGGTCGGCGAGCGCCAGCCCTGGGGTGGTAACAAAAGCGCCTTCTGCATTGGCTGCGCCTGCGGCTTCAATCCAGCCTGCTGTGTAAATGCCGTCTCCGCCAATAAATTTTACTGTTTCATTATCTCCCATGATGGTTACTTTGTCTTCCATAATTTTTGCGGCGTTGTTCCCAATAATTGCGCCGAGGTAGATTGCGTCTGGTGCGCTGCCGTTGTTGCTGATGGAAATTTTCTTCATTAATTCCAGGTAGTCAGCGGCTTTGGGGTCATATCCTTCGTGGGCAATGACCTGTATGCCTGCTTTTTGTGCGGCAAGGTTTACAGCGCCAGAAATACCTTTGCCGTACAGGTCTTGGTCGTCCAAAATGTAGATGGACTTAATTCCCTGCGCGACCATGAAGTTTACGGCTACAGGTCCTTGTAAGTCATCGGTTGCCACCAGCCGCGCAAAATTGCGAATGCCGCTGGGGTAGTACACGTCGGGTTCGTTGGCTTCTGTAATGCCGTTTACCGCATAGGTTAAGCCTGGGTATGTGTTCGCGGGTGAAATCATAACCAGGGGACCCGCCTGATTGAGGATTGGAATGGAAAGTTTGGCGGCTCCTGAGTTGAATGTGCCGAGGTAGGCAACGATAGATGGGTCTTTGGCGGCTTGGGTTGCATTTTTAATTTCCACTTCCGGGTCCCATCTTCCTAATTCTGCCGAGGCATCATCCCAGGATTCGTAGACAATTTTATATTTCCCATTGCAGGCTTTATTTCCTGCTTCTTCCACACGCAGCAGCATGGCATTTGCAATTGATTCCGCCTGTGGTTTTGCCGAGCCTGTTAGGGGCAGGCTGGATACGATCTTGAGTGTGATGACTTGGTTTCCGCCGCAGGATGAAACCATAAAACTTGTGATGAGAATAAGAGCTGCTAAAATTGAAAATTGTTTTGGCATGGCTTCTCCTTAATGAAAATAAATTTTTAGGCGGTTATGAATCAATGACTTTATATGATAAACCCGTTTTCTGTCTTTATCAGAAAACGGGTTTATTGGGTTGCTTGTTTCTAAAATTACTCGACGCCCAGATATGCCTTTTTTACCATTTCGTTCTTTTTTAAGTTGGCGGCGGTGTCGGTGAGTACAATTTGCCCGGTTTGGAGTACGTAGCCGCGATTGGCAATGGAAAGCGCCATGAGTGCGTTTTGCTCTACGAGCAGAATGGTGGTGCCTTTCTCGTTCATCTGTTTGATGATGTCAAAGATCAGTTCCACCAATACAGGAGATAGACCCATTGAGGGTTCGTCCAGCATCAGAATCTGCGGGTTGAGCATTAAGCCGCGGGCTGTTGCCAGCATTTGTTGTTCACCGCCAGAAAGGGTTCCGCCTTTTTGATTGAAGCGTTCTTTTAGGCGCGGAAATAGTTCAAAAGAGTAGTCCATGCGCCGTTCTACTTCGGCAGGGTCATCCACAACAAAGGCGCCAATTTCCAGGTTTTCTTTGACTGTTAATTTGGGGAAAATGCCGCGTCCTTCTGGCACATGCCCCACGCCTGCCTTAACAATCAGGTGCGGTTCCATGTGTGAAATTTCTTTGCCCTTTAATGTGATTTTTCCCTGCTTGGGGTGGATCAATCCGGAGATGGTGCGCAAGGTGGTGCTTTTTCCGGCGCCGTTTGCGCCGATTAGGGTGACAATTTCGCCTTCTTCAACAGTTAGCGAGATACCCTGCAAGGCATGAATGCGCCCATAGTAACTGTGAACATTTTCAAGGGTTAGCAGGTTCATAGGTCTTTCTCCTCGTGCTGACCAGCGACTGCACCGCGCCCCAGGTAGGCTTCTACCACGCGCGGGTTGGCGCGGATTTCGGCAGGTGAACCTTCCGCCAGTTTTTCTCCATAGTCCATTACGCTGATGCGTTCAGAGATGTTCATTACCACGCGCATGTCATGTTCGATCAGCAAGACGGTGATGCCTTTTTCATCTCGAATACGGCGGAAGAGTTTGATGGCGTCTTCGGTTTCGAGCGGGTTCATGCCTGCGGTGGGTTCGTCCAACAGCAACAGGAGCGGGTCTGCCGCCAGGGCGCGCGCAATTTCCACGCGGCGCTGTCCACCGTACGGTAAATTTTTCGCCAGTTCGTTTCCAACTCCTTTTAGCCCAACATATTCCATTAATTCTTCGGCTTTTTTCTCGGCTGCCAGTTCTTCTTTTTTGAAGGAGGGCAGGCGCAGTAGAGAATCAAATGCCGATTGTTTGAGGTGTGGGTGCATTCCCACCAAAATATTTTCAATGACAGACATTTCGCTGAATAAGCGGATGTTTTGGAAGGTGCGAGAGACGCCGCGTTCTGCAATTTGGTCTGGGCGCAGCCCAATGAGAGATTTGCCGTTGAAGAGAATTTCGCCTTCTTCGGGTTTGTAGATGCCTGTCATGCTGTTGAAAAAGGTTGTTTTGCCTGCGCCATTGGGTCCAATGATGCTGACAATCTCTCCCTTTTCTATACTAAAACTCATTTTGTTGACAGCCATTAAGCCGCCGAAACGTTTTACAACGCGAGTTGCAGTTAAAAGTGACATTGTTTCCTCGCCTATTCTTTGGCTTCGACTGTATCCGAAGCCATTTTTCGTTTGCGGCGTTCGGCTGGAATCAGCCCTGCCGGGCGGAAGATCATCATCAAGATTAGAATCAGCCCAAACAGTAGCCGCTGATATTTGGCTGGGTCTAGTTGCGAAGACAGGTTTCGCCATGCAAAATTGATGATTGGGATGACGGCATCACTCTGGCGTAATTGACTTAAGTAGAGTGAGAATCCTTGTAGAATTTGCAGGTTCAAAATAGTGACGGTGGCTGCGCCTAAAATTACACCAGGAATGCTGCCCTGCCCGCCCAGAATGACCATGGAAAGTACGCCAATGGATTGCATGAATGAGAATGATTCGGGGCTGACAAAGGTTCGACTGGCGGCAACCAGCGCGCCCATGGCGCCTGCAAAAGATGCGCCAATGGCAAACGCCAGCAGTTTCATTTTTACAATGGGAATGCCCATTGCAACTGCCGCTGTTTCGTCTTCACGAATGGCTGCCCAAGCGCGCCCAATTTTTGCATCTTCAAGGTTTTTGGTAACAAAAACAATGATGATGATGATGACGAGCGCCAAAATATAGAACATTACATTGTAAAGTGACGCCTGATCTACCGGGTGACCGACAATGCCGCTAAATATGCTGTTAAAACCGTTTACAACTGATTCTGGCAGGCTGGGTCTTTGAATGGGGGTGATGCCCTGCGGTCCGTTGGTTAAGTTGAGCGGCTTATCTAGGTTGTTTGCCAGTACGCGAATTACTTCCCCAAAACCAAGTGTCACAATGGCTAGGTAGTCGCCGCGCAAGCGCATGACTGGCAAGCCGATGAGTATGCCTGTTAACGCGGCAGCAATGATTGCCAACATCAGGAACAGGTAAAACGCGTCCCCTGGCAGCAGGAAGGGTAGGTCGGCAGGTTGGGTGCCGGGGGCGAATGGCATCACATAATATTGTTGTGAGCCAAAGAAGCCCCATAGGTAGGCGCCTACTGCGTAGAACGCCACATACCCAAGCACCAGTAAGCCTGCAAAGCCAACGATGATATTTAGCCCAAGCGCCAGAGCAGCAAAAACGCTGATCTGGAAGATGATTTCCAGGTAGAAGATGTTTCGTACGCCCAAAATGGGGACGATGATCAACGCCAGGGTAATCCCCGCAATCAGCTTAAAGCGGTTGTCGGCTTTTAGGTAGTAGAGCGAGAAGAATGAAGTGACCAGAATTAAGAAGGCAATGGTGGAGCGCGGGCTAAAATAGACTAAAAGCGTGCCGAGGAGGATGTGCGCCAATGTGGCAACATACGGCCAGATCCCTTTCTGGATATTTGTTTGAAATTTCTGAAAATAGAGTAGGATTTGGGACATAACGTCCTCCTATGCCTTCTGGGTGACGTTTTCGCCCATTAAGCCTTGCGGGCGGAAAATGAGCACCAAGATCAGAATCGAGAAAGCAAAAATATCTTTATATTCTGTGCCGGCTGCGCCCATGGTAAATATGCCCATGTAAGAGCCTGCAAAGGTTTCCAGCATACCTAGCACAATGCCGCCCAGTAAGGCGCCGGTGAGATTGCCAATTCCGCCCATGACGGCTGCCGTGAAGGCTTTTAGCCCAGGGAAGAAGCCAACGAATGGGTCAATGCGCGTAAATTTTAAAGCATAGAGAACGCCCGCGGCGCCGCCTAGCAAGCCGCCGACCAGAAAGGTTAGCGAGATGATGTGGTTGACGTCAATTCCCATTAAACTGGCTGTTGTGCGGTCTTGGGCTACAGCGCGAATCGCTTTTCCAATTTTGGTGGCATTTACCAGGTAATTAAGCCCCACCAGCATGAGTACCGCCCCGACAATCACAATGATGGATTTGATGGAGATTCCCATCGTGATGGTGGTGGCGCCCAGTCCTACTTCGCCAAAAATCAGGCGTTCGTCAAAATTTCCAAATGTGGGGAAGATGCGGTTGAACTGACCGGTGGTGAGTCCTTCCACCAGGCGAATTACATCCTGTAAAAGAAATGAAACGCCAATGGCAGAGATGAGCGGCACCAGTCGCGGGGCGCCGCGTAATGGGCGATAGGCAACTCGTTCTACTGTGACTGCCAGAGCGCCCGCTGCGAACATTCCCGCTAAAATGGCAAGAATGAGAATAACAAAAGCCATTCCCAAAGAGACTTTGGAGAGTACGCCGGCGGTATCAAGGGCGATCAGTATTTCTACGCCTACAAACGCGCCGACAGCAAAAATTTCACTGTGTGCAAAATTGATGAATTCCAATACGCCGTAGACCATGGTGTAGCCCAGTGCAACTGCTGCGTAAACGAAGCCAATCGTGAGCCCGTCAATTAGCACTTGGGGTAGGTTGATCAAGGTGTATGTGAAGAGTGAGGCGTTGAACCGTTCTGTGACTGCCATTCCAATGGCGGTTTTGTCTAGCAGGAGGGCAAGCACAAGAACGATGGTAGATAAGACAATTGCGCTTCCCAGGGAAAACATAATCAGTTGCCCCAAGGGAAGGAGAAGTTCACGCACATTAATTAACTTGGAAAATCGTTTCATAACTGCTCCCGAAATTGAAAATACTCCCCGCCCTTTTTGAAGGGCGGGGAGACGTTTTTTTTAATATTTTTTACGGGGCAGGGGGGGCAATGTCAAGAATTTGATCAACAGGGTTGGTAGACCACTTCGCTGGATCAGCATCGCCAACTTTGATTACGAAGTACTTAGCAACTACCGGGTCTCCGATGGAGTTGAAGGTGATGGTGCCGGTAATGCCAGGGTAGTCCTTAAGTGCGCGGATTGCATTGGCAACTTCTGCGCGGGTGGGGGTTTCGCCATTCTTTGCTTTGGCGGCGGCTTCAATTGCCTTTAAGCAAATTCCAGCAGAGTCGTAGCCCTGGGCTGCAAAAGGTTGCGGGTCAGAACTGTATTTGGCTTTGAAGTCGGTGATGAATTTGGCTGTGCCAGCGTAGACCGAAGCAGGACCAGAAACTGTGGAGTAGTAAGTGCCTTTGCCGTCAAGCAGCGCCTGTCCACCGATTTTTGCGGCGTCAGATGAATCAAACCCGTCATCGCTCATGAACATGCCCATGTAGCCTTTTTCGCGAGCCTGTTTGAACAGAATTGCGGCTTGTCCGTACATGCCGCCAAAGTATACGACATCGGGGTTGGCAGCGAGAATGGGGGAGAGCAGCGCATCAAAATTGGCTTTTTCTTCTGTGCCTTCAAAGCCCAGTACTTTCAAGCCCTTTGCGTCGGCTTCCTGGCGGAAGAATTCGGCAATGCCTTGTCCATAGGCGGTTTTGTCATGTACGACAAACGCGCTTGTCATTCCTTGCTCTAGGGCAAAGTCGGCGCCTACTACACCTTGAACATCATCACGACCCACGATGCGGTTGACTTCCAAATAACCACGAGTGGTTACTTTGGGGTTGGTGTTGGCAGGTGATACATTTGCCAGTCCGGCGTTGTGATATTCTTCTGAAGATGGGATTTGCACGCCAGAATTGTAGTGACCCACTACGCATAAAATGGCAGGGTCAGAGACAATTTGCTTGGCATTCGCAACGCCGGTGTCGGGGTTGCCTTGATCGTCAAACGGAGCCAGTTCAACCTTGAAGCCCATTTCGGTCAATGCTGCGCTCATTTGTTCAATACCCATTTCTGCGCCGCGTTTGATATCAACGCCTACCGCAGACATATCACCAGAGAGGGGAGATTGGGTGGCGATTTTGATGGTCTTGGCTGTGCTTGCGGCGCTGCCGCCGCCACATGCAGTAAGTACCATGCTGGCAATAATTAGTACCGAAAGTAAAACGAACAAACGTTTATTCATTTTTCTTGCTCCTCCAAAATTGTATTAGGTGAATTTAACTTCCCGCAGATGCAGGGGGATACCTAAACAGCAGACAATGCTTGTAATGTCAGCCTCACCTCCTTTGTGTTTTGGTGATTTTTATAAAAAAGAAAGCTCGAAAAACTCCTTTCACATGGATTTTCGATGCTTTGCTCTCACTTATGGTACTTTTTTATTTTTTGTTGATAAGAATAATAAGACGCTTTTTAGTTCAAGTCAAGAGTTGTGTTTTTATGCGGTTTTGTTTATTTTTTGTCGGTGGGTTTGTATAAAAGCTGTTCGCGGACTCTTAAGTCTGTGTTGCGAATTTTCATGGCAAGGTCGGCGGCAAGGTTATACATGAGGCGGTAGCCCAGTTGGGGGTACGTTTCACACAGGATGATCAGTTTTTCGCGCTGAATAATTAATAGGTGGGTTTCTTTTTGCGAAGCGCGCGCACTCGCCGAGCGCAAGCCTTCGTCCACCAGTGCTACTTCACCAAACGATTGCCCCCTGCGTAGTCTGGCTATGGCGCTTTCTCTTTTTTCATGGTTACCAGAGCCGCGATTGATCAAAATATCTACTTCGCCCTGGGCTATTACATATAGTTCTTTGCTGCTGCTGTTTTCTTGAAAGATAATATCCCCTGCATTAAAGATAACTTCCTGACAAAGATTTGCCACCAATTCCAACTGCGTGGGGGTAAGTTGGTAGAAAATATCACTTTGCTTTAAAAAGTTGATCATGTTATTCATATCGCTTCCAGTTTAACCTATACACAGCGCGGATGCAATTCTTCAAAACCTGTCTTGCGGGGCTGTGGATCGTCTCATTTGGCGCCGCTTCGTTTGTTTTGCAGCCCGCTTATAAATTAGGGGTATTCATTTATTAACCAATCAAGCGGGTTGACTTGAATACCGTTTGCCCATAACTCCCAATGCAGGTGCGGACCTGTAACACGCCCTGTGCCTCCCACTTCACCAATTATCTGTCCCTGCTCTACGATGTCGCCAACCTGTACATAAAATTTGGATTGATGCCAGAAGCCGCTGTACACGCCCCAGCCGTGATCAATGACTGTTGTGCCGCCGCGCACAGTCCAATTTTCTGCAACGACTACTTTTCCGCTTGCGGGCGCAGAGATGGGAAACCCCGTTCCGCCGCCAAAGTCTAGACCTGTATGCCACCAGTCTATGCTTAGGTCAGTGCCTTGACCAAGATAAGTGCGCCGTGTTCCATATACCGATGTGTAGAATGTGGAATCTGCGTAGGCGATGGCGGGAGATGTAAAACCGCCTTGCCAATATTTTGTTGGCGTAGGTGGCGCGGTAATTCCTTCCAATTGTTTTTGTTCTGGGTCTGTCACGGCTGGGTCAATTAATGCTGGGTCTACAACAAGGCTTTCGCCTGTCAGGTAATTTCCTGGGGCGATTAAAATGTATTGTTCATAAGATTGTTTACTTCCATCAGGCAGGGCGGCGTTGAGGCGTAAGGGATATATGCCTGGGGGAAGCAAAGCATGTACGCCTTGCAGTGCAATTTGTGTTCCGTCTTCGGCGGGGAAGAAGTGTAGTGCGTGATCCACGAGAACCCCATCAAGAGTTACATTTGGAATGCTCTTAACTTTGATGACCCCTGTGCCGCCCTGTTTAATGGGCAGGTCGCGTATCTCTGCGCTGATGAAAGCCGAGGGCAATCCGCTTGTTTTTTGTTCGCTATTTTCGCCGGGTGCAAATAGCGTATCGCCTGTCATGCTGTCCCACGAGCCTTGTAGGTTGTTATAGTGCGCCAGCGTCCAGACATCCATATTTTGTTTGATGGCTGTTTCGAGCAGTGATTCACCCATGCCGACAGCCATACGTTTTGTAAGATTTCGGCTTCCTTCCTGCACAGGCACTATCATATTAACCCCTACATAAAATTCGCTTGGGCTTATGATGTGATTTAATTTTTTGAACAGGCTGAGTGGTACCTGGCTGCGGCGCGTAAGACTGCGGAATGAATCTCCAAAATTGACGAGCTGAGTGTTGATCACCCCGCTAACGCCATCAAGCCCTGGGATGATTATTTGTTGCCCTGCGCCCAATTGATTGGGGTCTGTAATGTTATTTGCCGCCATGAGGTCGGCTAGGTTGATGTTGAAAAATACAGCAATCGAAGAAAGGCTGTCGCCAGGTTGAACAATGTAGACTGGACCATCCCCGCTCTGGGCATAAGCAGGCTGCGGGGGGGGCATTAAAAGTGAAAGAAGAATTAAGAGTAGAAAGGTGTGTTTAATCATGGCATTCGGCGAAGTTTACTTATCGTTGATCTGTGCTGAAATGGTTAAGTGATTTACAGGTTTTTGAACTCAACCTTGTCTCCAATTGCATAATCCTCAAAGCGGTTGGGGTGTATTTCCAGTATGTATTTTGCTTCTGCTTTGGGAAAGTAGGCAGGGTGCCATGCTTTTGCAATTCTCTTGTCTACGACTATGAGTTCAGAATTGATCCAAAAGACGGCAAGGTCAAACGGAACAAAGAACATGTGAATGGACGTATCCAGGCGCGAATCCCGTTTTTCAACGAGAAGCAGTCCTTCGTTTAGCGCAAGGTGTGTGCGGAACATTAACCCGCGCAGGCGGCATAAAAACGAGGTGCAATACCCCACGCGCGGCAGGCTTTGAATTTCTTTTTTTAGGTTGAGAATGACAATGGGGTAGGGCATGGGGTAATTATAAAACAAGGCGGCTTTCTCGCCGCCCTGTGCCAATAGTTTAATCAGGTTTTCGTTTAAGTATTCTTTCAACACTTTCTATCAATTCTTGCGGGCTAAAGGGTTTGGCTATGTAGTCATCTACCTTTGCGATATGCAAGCCGAGAACTTTATCTATGTTTTGTGCCTTGGCGGTAACAATAATCACTGGAATATTATGCGTGGTTTCTTCGGCTTTCATTTGTTGGTATACTTCCCATCCGTCCATGTCGGGCATCATTAAATCCAGCAATACAAGATCGGGAATTGTCTCTCGTACAAGTTGCAGACCCTCTTTTCCGCCAGGCGCACCACTCACTTCAAATCCGCGGCGGCTGAGGATGAGCTGAATGAGGTCTATCATTTCTGGTTCATCTTCAATGCAAACAATATGTTTGACGATTGTATGGTTCATCTTTTTTCCTTGCCTCTTGGGGCAAGTTTACCATAGAAAAAATAAGGAATAACCAATGAAAATTATCACATGGAATGTCAATGGAATTCGCGCTGCGCTTGGAAAAAACGCATTGGATTGGGCTTTTGCGCAAGCCCCAGACGCTTTGTGCTTGCAAGAGGTAAAGGCGCGCGAAGAGCAGTTGAGTGATGAGCAGCGTGCCATGTTGAAACTTCCTCATATATGGAATGCTGCCCAGCGCCCTGGTTACAGCGGAGTTGCTACCTTTTTTGCTCAACAGCCAGATGAGGTTGTAATGGGCTTGGGTGAAGAGCAATTTGATGTGGAGGGGCGGGTGATTCAAACCCTCTGGTCTGGAATTCGTTTGTTTAATATCTACTTCCCCAATGGTCAACGCGGACAAGACCGCGTTGACTACAAACTTAACTTTTATGCCTACTTGCTCAATTTGTGCGACGATCTGCGCCAAAAAGGAGAGAGCGTTATTATCACAGGTGATTTCAATACCGCACACATGCCCATTGACTTGAAGAATCCGAAAGAGAATGAGAAAACATCTGGCTTTTTACCTATAGAGCGGGAATGGGTGCAGAAATTTTTAGATCATGGCTTTGTAGACGCCTACCGTCATTTGTACCCCGATAAAGTGGAATACACCTGGTGGACGTACCGCCTCAATGCCCGTCAACGCGGAATTGGCTGGCGGTTGGACTATTTTCTCGTTTCTGAAAACCTTTTGCCGCGTCTGAAAGATGTCATTATTCATAGCGGTGTGCTGGGGTCAGACCATTGCCCGGTGGAACTGGTGTTGAAGTAACGTCATAATTTTGTGTTGGAAGACGGCGTTTCGGGGCGGTCTAAATCTGTATCTTCCCAAGAGGTGGGGTCATTAAGTGACTCCAAATGGGTGAACACCGTCACTCTCGGTATTGCGCGGCGGATGTCTGCTTCGATACTTTCCAACAGCCTATGACCGCGTTGGACTGTCCACTTTCCGGGAACCAAGACATGAAATGACACAAATTGCCGCGACCCCGATTGGCGGCTGCGCAGTGCATGATATTCCACCCCATTTTTTGTGTATTTTTCAAGAATGGTTTTTAATTTTGTTTGCTCCGCAACAGGTAGGGCGGTATCCATTAATCCCAAGGCAGACATACGCACGATGCGCGCCCCCGACCAAACAATATTCGCCGCAACAATGAACGCCACAATTGGGTCCAACCTTTGCCAGCCGGTGAGCGCAACCAAACCTACCCCCGCCAGCACGCCGATAGAGGTCCACACGTCTGTCATTAAATGATGCGCATCGGCTTCAAGTGTGATGGAATGATGCAGTTTGCCAGCCTTTAATAAAATGCGCGCAACAATCAGGTTTACGAGCGAAGCCGCAATTGAAACTCCCAATCCCAGCCCAATCTGTTCGATGGGTTGGGGTGAGATTAGTCTTGGAATTGCAGTTACCATGATGCTGACGGCGGCAATTAAGATTAGCGTTCCTTCAACACCGCTGGAGAAGTATTCGGCTTTGCCATGTCCGTAGGTGTGATCTTCGTCTGCCGGGCGGGCGGCGATGGTTAGCATTGCCAACGCCATCATTGCGCCCACAAGGTTAACGCCGGATTCCAGCGCATCTGAAAGCAACCCAACTGAACCTGTTAAAAAATAGGCTGTGGTTTTTAGCACAATGGTGGTGACTGCCGCCCCGATGGATAGCCAGGCATAGCGCGTGAGAGAAGAGCAATTTTGAGTTTTCGATCTCATGGGTTTTAATGATATTTTATGCAGGAATAAGCCAATTGATTAGTGACATTTGTACTCACTGTATGAATATTAAGATTCTTGGTAAAACAGTTTTGGTTGCGACGGGTCGCCTGGCTTAATTGCCAAATCCACCGAACATCATGCCAATTTTCAGCGAGTCCATTGAAAATCATTTTTTGCGTATGTTTTAAGAGACTCAGCGCATCCATATTTGACCATGCATCTTATAAGCGCCTGCCATTTTGTACCAGATTTCAGCATTATAAAGAGGCGTGTTAGAAAATCGTATAAATTTTCCCTGTACCCGTTATCCAGGGGATTGGCTTGGTATAATCCAGCCGAAAGTCAAATTTGGAGGATTCCGTGAATTCCCGTAGTCAATCGTTTTTTGTGTATTTCCTTCTGATCGTTGCCATTGGCGCCATGCTTTATATGGGCTTCCGTGATAATACCAGCGTAGTTGTGCCGCTTACCATTAATGAAGTGGCGCAGGCTGTGCAAGACGGTAAAGTTGCTCGAATTTTAATTAAGAGCGATGATACCTTTACCGTCATCTACACCGATGGAACAGCAGAAGAAGGCGTTGAGTCTCGTAAAGAACCAAATGCTACGTTGGTAGATCAACTTGGCAGTCTTGGCGTTACAGCAGAACAACTTGCCCCTGAAAAAGTGGTAATCGAAGTGAGCGCCCCCTCTCCGTGGGCTGGCATTTTAAGCGGCGCGTTTTATATTTTGCCTGTCATCTTAATGGGCGGCGTGCTGTGGTTTATTTTTCGTCAGGCACAGGGCAGCAATAATGCCGCCATGTCTTTTGGCAAGAGCCGCGCGCGCATGTTTAGCGGCGAACACCCTACTGTTACATTTGCCGACGTGGCGGGTGTGGAAGAATCAAAACAGGAACTGGCAGAGATTGTAGAGTTTCTAAAAGAGCCGCAGAAGTTTATTCAACTTGGCGCGCGCATTCCGAAGGGCGTTTTGCTGGTGGGTCCTCCAGGAACTGGCAAGACGTTGCTGGCAAAGGCGGTCTCTGGCGAAGCGGGCGTGCCTTTCTTCTCCATCTCTGGCTCTGAATTTGTCGAAATGTTCGTCGGCGTTGGCGCCAGCCGCGTGCGCGACCTTTTTGACCAAGCCAAACGGCATTCCCCCTGCATTATTTTTGTGGATGAAATTGACGCCGTAGGTCGCCAGCGTGGAGCAGGACTCGGCGGTTCACATGATGAACGCGAGCAGACTTTGAATCAAATGCTGGTGGAGATGGATGGTTTTGACACCGACACCAATATCATCATTATCGCCGCCACAAACCGCCCCGATATTCTGGACCCTGCCCTGCTTCGCCCTGGTCGCTTTGATCGCCGTGTGACATTGGATCGCCCGGATGTTAAGGGGCGGGAAGCCATTTTGAAAGTACATGTTAAGGGCAAACCATTAGACCCCGATACAAACCTTGCCACCGTTGCGCGTGGAACCCCTGGTTTTGTCGGCGCCGATTTGGAAAACCTGGTCAATGAAGGCGCAATTTTAGCCGCACGCCGCAACAAGAAGTCCATTGGGCAATCTGAATTGGAAGAAGCCATCGAGCGCGTGGTGATGGGACCAGAGCGCAAGTCGCGCCTGATTTCAGATGAAGAAAAACGCATCATCGCCTACCACGAGGCGGGTCACGCCATTGTGGCAAATGCCATTGCCGAGGCAGACCCCGTTCAAAAAGTGACCATCGTTGGGCGTGGGCAAGCCGGCGGCGTAACCTGGTTCCGCCCCGATGAAGACCGCATCCTCATGTCGCGCAAGAAAATGACCGCCACTCTGGTGATGGCGCTTGGCGGACGCGCCGCAGAAGAATTGATTTTTGATGATATTACATCGGGCGCATCCAATGACATTGAGCAGGTGACTCGTATGGCGCGCGCCATGGTCACGCGGCTGGGCATGAGCGCCGAAATGGGCACCATGACCTACGGTCAAAAAGAAGAGATGATCTTCCTTGGGCGTGAAATTTC
>DYML01000043.1:2275-20810 GCA_020721605.1 Anaerolinea thermophila | reverse complement strand
GTCTAAAAATGGAGAAAATATGACCTACACAACAGTGCTAACGGAAGTTCGTGGGCGCGTGGGCGTGGTTACGCTTAATCGCCCGCAGGCAATGAACGCATTTAATACCTTGATGTTAACCGAGCTATTTGATGCGCTGGAGGCTTTTGATCAAGATGAAAACATTGGCGCGATGGTGGTAACCGGCAATGAAAAAGCCTTTGCCGCCGGTGCAGATATTAAAGAAATGGCAGAATCCACTCCCTTTGGAATGATCAAGCAGGGGCGTGTTGAGTTGTGGAATCGCATTCGTGGAATTAATAAAATTGTAATTGCGGCAGTCTCTGGCTGGGCGTTGGGCGGGGGCTGTGAATTTGCCATTTCATGCGATATGATTGTCGCTTCTGAAACTGCAAAGTTTGGTCAGCCTGAAGTCACCATTGGTATTATTCCTGGCGGCGGCGGCACGCAGCGGTTGGCGCGGCTGCTTGGGAAAAATCTGGCAATGGAAATGATCATCAATAACCGCACCTTAACTGCTACAGAAGCCCTGAATTTTGGCTTGGCGAATCGTGTGGCGCCGCTGGATGGATACCTGGATGCGGCGGTTGCCCTTGCAGAAGAGGTCGCCGCACGCGCGCCGTTGGCTGTGCGCATGGCAAAGGATTCCATTAATGCCGCGTTTGAGACAACCCTGACAGAAGGTCTAAAAGCCGAGAAGCGTAATTTTTATCCGCTCTTTTCCACCGCAGACCAAAAAGAAGGCATGAGCGCCTTTATTGAAAAACGTAAACCAAATTGGAAAGGCGCGTAGGCAGAGCGCCTGCTCACACCCCCTAATGACTGATCTGATTACTATAAAAACGGGTCTTGCCAAATTGGGCTTGACCAAAAACCTTGTCATTGCGCACGCCTCGCTTAAAGCGTTTGGGCATATTGAAGGCGGCGCCGAAACCATGCTGACCGCGCTGCTTGATTCTGTGCGCGGCGTGATTATGCCTACTTTTACTTATAAGACCATGCTCAACCCTGAAGTCGGTCCGCCTAAAAATGGCATCACGTATGGCTGTGAAACCGATTTAAACAAAATGGCTGAGGCGTTTTCCCCTGCCATGCCCGCCGATAAAATGATGGGCATACTGTCGGAAACATTGCGCGTTCACCCTCTGGCAAGGCGTTCCATGCACCCCATTCAATCTTTTGCGGGAATTAATGCAAAGCCAATTTTAAATATGCAAACCATTTACAATCCGCTGGCGCCGATTGGCGCTTTGGCAGAGCAAGATGGCTGGGTCTTGCTGCTTGGCGTGGATCACCGCGTGAATACCAGCATTCATTACGCCGAAAAACTGGGCGGCAGGCTTCAGTTTATTCGTTGGGCGCTGCTTTCAGATCGTGTTGTGGAATGCCCTGGTTTCCCCGGTGATTCGGAAGGCTTTGAAGCCCTTGCGCCGGCGCTGGAAAAATACACGCGGCGGGTTCAAATTGGCAACGCACAGGTACAAGCCATTCATCTTAAAAGTTTAATTCGGGTGGTGGTTGATCTACTTCAGCAAAATCCATTTGCATTGCTCTGCCAAAGACCAGACTGCGAGCGATGCACTGCGGTACGCTGGTCTTAATGAAAACAAAATCGGATGGCAACCCATCCGATTTTGTTTTGCCTGTGGCTATTTCTGTAATTCTTCCCAATCTGCCAGTGTTGAGTCCATTTCTTTTTGCACAAGGTCATACTCTTTTGCCAGTTTTAAAACCTGCCCTGTGTCTTTGGGCGGGTGCGCCAGTTTCTCGCCAATTTCGGCTAGTTGAGATTCAAGGTCGGCGATTTTATTTTCCAATTTTTGCGCTTTCGCAATTCTTTGCTTTTCTTCCTTCGTGCTGACAGGCTTCGCCTTTGGCGCTTCGTTCTTTTGAGGTTTGGCAGCCGTTGATTCGCGCTCCGCTTGCGCGGCGGCGCGGCGGGCTAAATCTTTTTCGCGTTCTTCCTTCAACTGGGAATAGATACCCTTGAAGATGACCAGATGCGATTCGTCTGTGTCAATTTCCCAAATTTGGGTGGCGATGGCATCTACCAGATAACGGTCGTGGGTGACGAGCAAAATGGTGCCTTCGTAATCATCCAGCACGGCTTCTAAAATTTCTTGCGAGGGAATATCCAAATGGTTGGTGGGTTCGTCTAACAGCAGCAGGTTGGTATTTTGCAATGCCAGTTTTGCCAGCGCGAGCCGCCCGCGTTCACCGCCAGAGAGCATGGATACCATCTTGAAAGCGTCATCGCCAGAGAAGAGATACTTGCCGAGGTACTCGCGCGCTTTTTGTGGCAGCCAGTTTGTGGCTTGCATAATTTCTTCAATTACGCTGTTTTTTGGGTTAAGGCTTTCGTGCGCCTGGGCAAAATAGCCAATGTGCAGGCTTTCGCCCAATGTCACTTCGCCTTGTAAAGGCGGAATTTGACCGAGGATTGTCTTTAGAAAGGTGGATTTTCCCGCGCCGTTTGGACCGATCAAGGCGGCGCAGTCGCCGCGTCTTAAATCAATGTTGGGGGATGAGAATAAAAACTTGTCCGAAAATCCCACTTTGAGATTTTCGGTGCGGATGACCATATCACCGGAGCGCGCGGCTTGGGCGAGGCGCAAATGTAAATTGGGCAGCTGGCGCACAGGAGATTGCAAGCCATTCACGCGCCGCCCGGCTTCTTCCACGCTGAGAATGGAGGTGGTGACAGAAACTTCGCCGGCAGTTTCGCTCCATTTTTGGCTGAGTGCGGCTTCCATGCCGATCTGCTCTATGGCTTGAATCATGCGCGAGATGCGCTTGAGTTTGCCTTTGGCTTGCAATACATTTTGCCCTGCCACATTTTTGCGGATGTATTCCATTTCTTTTTGTAGTTTTTCTTTTTCGCTGTCAAATACTTCCTGACGGCGCGCCATGCGTTCTACGCGCTGTTTGAGGTAGGCGCTGTAATTGCCGCGATACATTTCTGTTGCGCCGGGGAACATTTCCAAAATTGCGTTGCTGGCTTTGTCTAAAAAGAAACGGTCATGTGAAATGATGATCGCTGCGCCTTCCCATTGGGTTAAATAGCCTTCCAGCCATTCCACTGCGGCAATGTCGAGGTGATTGGTGGGTTCATCCAGCAGCAGCAGGTCGGGGTCTTCCAATAGAAGACGCGCTAAAAACCCGCGTGTGCGCTGCCCGCCAGAGAGGTGGTCGAGGTCAAGTTGATAATCGGCTTCGCTGAATCCCAAGCCGGTTAGCACCTGTCGAATCTTCGTCATGTAGGTGTATCCGCCGCTCCGCTCAAAGGTCTCTTGTAATTTTCCGTAGCGTTCCATCACCTCTTCCACTTGCGTGGGGTCAGACATTAACCCTTCCAGGCGATGCAGTTCCGCCTGCTCATCTTTAAAATGATCAAACACTGCTTCGCACGCAGTCCAGATTGTTCCTGACATTTTAAAATCTGCTTCTTGCGATAAATACCCAATGCGTGTGCCGCGTGTGCGCGACACAGCGCCAGAGGTGGGTTCGTCTACTCCAACGAGGATGCGCATGAGCGAGGTCTTGCCGATTCCGTTGGGACCTACAATTGCCATGCGCGCGCCTTTGACCACAGAAAACGATACCCCGCTAAAAATATCTGTGGGACCGTAGGATTTTGCGAGTGAACTTACAGTGATAAGTGACATAATTTCCAATGAGAAGAGATGGGTGAGAAGTAAAAAAGTGGGCGATAAAAAGCGCCGCTGCATTTTATCCTATCCGCGCTTTCTGTGTTCATTTTGAGAAAAGCCCAGCGGCGCGGCAATCTCTTTTTTAGTAGAACTGTTGTGAAAAACGGGAGGCGGCTTGGGGAAGGATACCCTCACAACGATATTTGTACGGTAAACAAAACCGAAACACATTATGGGGTACAGAACAGGTCGGCTTCCTTGCCGGGCAGGGGAATTCCGTTTTCACTCATGCGGTTCAGGTTTTCGCAAAACTGTTGGTTGTGGAACGAGTCGTCTTTGAGTTGGGCGGCGAGTTGTTCCACTTTTTCGGTTTGTCCAAGCGCGGCGTAGGCTTGAATGAAGGGTGTCCATTCTATCAGATCGGCTGGGGCAAGACCGAGAGCCTCGGCTTCTGCGCCGAGCGCGGCAACGGATTCCCAGTCACCTTGCTGGCGGGCGAGGTCGGCTTTTTGATAGTAGAAGCACCAATCATGCGCTGGTTCAACGCCGAAGGCAAAGGTCAGCGGGACGGTGTTTTTTTTATTTTCGGTCAGCGCATATTCTATTTTGGAGCGGGGGAACATGACGCTGGTTTTGACATGGTCGTAGGTTGAAATTTCATGCCAGCGCGGGTCTATGACATGAACGCAGGAACTTTCGGAGGGTTGGCTAAGTACCAAAACGCGGCGGTAGTTGAGGAACATGGTGTGGCTGCGGTACAGTTTACTAACTTTGGCGCTTTCTTTTAGCACTTCTTGAATGCCGTCTTCGTCCAGACGGGTAGCGCCCAGTTTGTATTTAATTAATGTTGCGCCAGGTTCGGGTTGTGGATAATATAAAAAGTTTGCAGGTCCCCAGACAATATCGGTATCGTCTTCATAATTTATGTTGGGGTAAATGGCGGCGAGCGCTGTGCCTTCTTGAATTTTTGGAATGCGCCAGTAAACCTGCCACCAAAAATTACGCACCAGTATTTGTTCGTGAATTGCGCGGGTTGCCAGTTCGCGGTGTGTGAGGGCGGCAATTCCGATGAGCAGTGAGATGAGAATGATTTGAAGTTTTCTCTGCGCAAGGACATTAATTAGCCCAACAAGCAGAATGACGGCGGCGAGCGAGGCGGGCAGGGCGTAATGAGAATAGCCCTTAAAAATAACGAAGCGATTTGCCATGATGATGGGCAGTAAGCCAAAGAGTACGCCGCTCAACCCCAGCCCAATGGCGTTGGTTGAAAAATGTTGCGGCGCGGAATCTGCCTCGCTGGGCGGGTCTGGTTGGGGCGTGGTCATTTGGCGCGCCGCGAGCGCGGTGAGGGCGATGGATATTGTGGCTATGATCCAACTGATTAGCAAGTCATCCTGCTTGAGAAAATAATAATATTGTTGCAGCGGGGTTTGCCAAGCCATGAACGACACGTTTAACGCGCTGCTTAAGAGCCGCCCGCCCCACAGTTGTGTGGTTTCAAGCGGCGCGCGCAGCAGGTCGCCCAGTTGAAAACTAATGTCGGTGGCTTTTCTATCGCCTTGAAAAATAAAAAATTTCCAAACCAAAAATAGCAGGGGAATGGAGAGTGGAATGAGCGCAGCGCGCGCGGCGTGGCGGATGCGGTGCAAAAGGGCTTGGCTGGACTGGCGGCTGATAAATAAAAAGATGCAAAGGATGCGGAAGGCTTCCATGCCGACTGCGTAATCGACCAGGGCGATGGCGGTTAGCCCCGTGAGGATTGAACCTGCCCAAAGAAGCGCCGCCTGTCTTTTGCGGGCGGCTTGCAGGGCGGCAAGTGTGAGCGCAAAAGAGAATGTGTGCAGCGTAAGGCTTGCAATCATCGGCTGATACTCCATCCCTTGAGTCCACCACAGAAAGCCAGGGTAGGTTACAAATAAAAGCGCCATTAAGAAGTTTGTTGCGCGTTGGCGCGACCATAGCAAATGAAAAAGCCAAAGCGCGCCATACGCGCCAAGTAAACGCCAGAGGTAGGCGCCAATGTGGTAAGGCAGGGGGTGTGCGCCAAACAAAGCATAGTAAATGCCAAAGAAGATGCCGCGCGCCGGGCGGTCTGAACTGAACATGATCTTAAAAATGCCAGACCCCGCAATGTAGCCGTCGTAGGCGTAGTACCAGTCGTCACGATAGTAGGAAAACTGATGGATGCCCGGCAGGTAGATTAAGGCAGAGATCAGCGCGAGGGCTGCAATTTCGAGCCACCATTTTGTTTTTAATTGATTTGACATGGATGCGCCGCCTTATTTTTTAAGTGGTTTCATGGTTTCTTTGCAAAAAAATAACGCGTTAAAAAATAGGCTGCCAGCCACGCAAGAATATTTAGCCCAACAAAGAAGAAAATGACATTCCACATACCTGAGTTAAAAATAGGCGAGGGCGGCGGGTGCATGACATTTTTTGCTGTTGCAAAAAATACGCGCAAGGTAATTATGTAAAGTATGTTTGAAAAAGAAGTCAGCCATGAGAGGTTGAAAAGCCACAAACCAACTTGAAGTAAAACGCCTGTCACGGCAAAAATAATGGCAAGGCGGAAGCGTGGTTCGGCAAGAAATAAGCCGTTCCAGTTGGTTTGCATGGCAAACATGGAAAGCGGCAGGTAAGTGACCCAAAAGATAATGCCTGTGCGTCCGAGGGCTGCGCTCCAGTTGTGAAAGGTGTTTCGGCGCAGAACGAGACCCGCAAGCCCAACGAGGGCAGCGGCAATGAAGGCGGCTTCCGCAGCCATGACCCAGGCGCCATGCAGGTACACAATTCTCACATTTGCGCCCAGCGATTTCTCTTCGGGACCCAGCCATGTGAGCAGGGCAATGGCAAGAAGGGTAACTAAAAAATACAGCAGGGATGATTTTGTTTTGGTCATGGCGTGAATTGTACTTCATCAAAAAAAGATGAGTCTTGCCGCGCCTCGCTTGACAATCCATTTACATCTGATACACTACATCCCGTTTGGGGAGTAGCCGCCTGTTTCCCGCAGGGTAAGTTGTCGTCATTCCATTGGCGCGTTTTGCGTGTCATCGGCATCTTATGCGTTTGAGTACGTTGGCGAGACCATCACAAAGTTTGTGGTGGTCTCGTTTTAATTTATGCAGGGTTGCAAACTTTCCGAACAGCCTGCTTGCGGGCTGAGTTAATAGGTCTCTTGCGCATTGATTTGCGTTCCTATTTCTGCAGGGTTCTATTATTTGTTATACAGGAGATTTTGAATGGCACAGGAAAAAATTATGGATCAGGAATGGCATTCGTTAAAAGCCGAAGAAGTTTTAAGCCACCTAAAGGTGAAAGACGATGGTTTGTCTTCTGCCGAGGTGGAAACCCGTTTGGCATATTATGGACCCAATCAGCTACAAGAAGCGCCGCGCCCAGCCTTTCTTGCTTTGCTGTGGGCGCAGTTAAATAATTTTGTGGTCATTTTGCTCATTGTGGCATCGGTCATTTCTGCCTTGCTCGGTGATTATGTGGAAGCCGCTGCAATTATGGCAATTGTTGTACTCAATTCGGTGCTGGGCATTGTACAGGAACAACGCGCCGAGCAGGCGCTGGCGGCGCTTAAAAAACTTGCAGCGCCCGATGCGCAGGTGTTGCGTGACGGCGCGCGCCGCGCTGTGCCTGCCTATAACCTGGTGCCTGGCGATATTGTTTTTCTTGAAGCCGGCAACTTTATCCCTGCCGATTTGCGCCTGCTGGAGGCGATTAACTTGCGGGTGGAAGAAGCCTCGCTCACCGGCGAATCTCTTGCAGTTCAAAAGAATGCAGCAACCGTGCTGGAAAAAAATGTTCCGCTGGGCGATAGAAAAAATACCGCCTTCATGGGAACGGTAGTTAATTATGGGCGCGGGCGCGGGGTAGTCACCAGTACGGGAATGCACACCCAACTGGGTTTAATTGCCACCATGCTGCAAAGCGTGGATACAGAAGAAACCCCCTTGCAGCGCAGACTGGATCAACTGGGCAAGTCCCTCAGTATTGGCTCTCTAATTTTGGTTGCGGTGGTTTTTCTTGTTGCTTTGTTTAATCAAACAGATATCAGCATCCTCTTCACCACTCCCCTGGCGTATTTTTCAGAATTTGCAGAACAGATCACCGAGGTATTCATCATTGCCATCAGCCTTGCCATTGCCGCCGTGCCAGAGGGTCTGCCCGCCGTTGTGACCATTGCCCTGGCGCTTGGGATGCGGGAGATGATTCAACGCCACGCGCTGATTCGCAAGTTATCTTCCGTAGAAACGCTTGGCTCGGCAACAGTCATTTGTTCCGATAAAACCGGCACGCTGACCCAAAACGAAATGACCGTCACCCGTCTTTGGGCAGACAATCAATTTGTTCAAGTGACAGGAACAGGGTACACGCCGCTGGGTGAGTTTCATGTAAATGGCGCAAAAGTGGATGTGACTGAGTTTCCCGCCATTCTTACCGCGCTGTGGCTTGGAGTGCTTAACAATGATGCAACCATTGAAAGCACCGGTGAAAATGAATTACAAAAAACATATCGCATTGTCGGCGACCCAACCGAGGGCGCGCTTTTGGTGGCTGCTGCCAAAGCGGGCGCCATTCACATAAAAATTTCTGAAGCCTACCCGCGCGAGAACGAAGTGCCGTTTGATTCAGAACGCAAGCGCATGATCACCATCCATGATGTGCGCAGCCCGAACCCGAAAGACCTTTCTCCCTTTCACGACGAGCAACATAAAAATTGGGACGTAATCGCCGTAAAAGGCGCGCCAGATATTGTGCTTGATCTTTGCACGCGCTATCAAGGTATGGATGACAAACCTCTGCCCATGACAACCGAAATTCGGGAACGCATTTTGGCAGCCAATGACGCAATGACCAAAGATGCCCTGCGGGTCATTGGCGTTGCCTACCGCCTGGAAAAGGATGTCCCCGACGACCCAGATTTGATCCAAACCGCCGAATTGGAAAAAGACCTGATCTTTGTTGGGCTGACCGGCATGATTGACCCGCCGCGCACTGAAGTGCGACCCGCACTCGAACATGCGCGCCATGCCGGTATTCGCACCGTAATGATCACCGGCGACTTCCCCAACACCGCCAAAGCCATTGCCGAGGCAATTGGTTTGCTGCGCCCAGGCAAAAAAGTGATGACCGGCGCGCAACTGGACGAGATTGACGATCAGCAGTTGAAAAATATCATCGAAGATACGGATGTCTTTGCCCGCGTTTCTCCCGAACATAAAATGCGCATTGTAGACGCCTTGCAAGCCAACGATGAAATTGTGGCAATGACTGGTGATGGCGTGAACGATGCGCCTGCCATTAAACGCGCTGATATTGGCGTGGCAATGGGCATTACCGGCACAGACGTTGCCAAAGAAACTGCCGACATGGTGCTGACGGATGACAACTACGCCAGCATTGTTGCCGCTGTTGAGCAAGGGCGCATCATTTATAGCAATATTCGCAAGTTTGTGTTCTTTTTGCTTTCTTCCAACGTGGCAGAAATTATGATCATCTTCCTTGCCACGTTGGCAGGCTTGCCCGCTCCGCTGACCGCCATTCAACTTTTATGGCTCAATCTCATTACCGATGGCGCTCCCGCGCTTGCGCTGGCAATGGAAAAGGGCGACCCCGATATTATGGATCAAAAGCCGCGCGCCAAAGCCGAGCCAATTGTTAATCGCTCAATGGGGATCGGTATTTTTGTGCAGACCATTGTTCAAACCGGCGCGGTTTTGGGCGCATTTATTTTGGGCTTGGCGTGGCATCTCGGAGCGGGAGAAACCCTCCCGTATGGCGCGAACATGCTGTCTTTTGTATTGGCGCACGACTGGCGTGGGATTGACGTTCAAACCGCCGAGACGATGGCTTTTGTCACCCTCTCTTTGGCAGAGTTGTTTCGTGCCTACACCGTCCGTTCTGAGCGTGCCTCACTCTTTCAGATTGGAATCTTCTCCAATAAATATATGCAATACGCGGTCGGCATTTCGTTTACCCTGCTGCTGCTTGTCACCGTTTTACCCTTCCTTCAGCCAATCTTCAACACACACTTTTTGTCTGTGCGCGAATGGAGCGTGGTGCTTGGGTTGGGTCTTATGCCCGCCGTGGCGGAAGAAATTACAAAATTCTTTCTTAGAAGAAGCGAGCCTTCAGCCGCCTAATTTTTCACCCCTTTAAAATAAGCGCTTTGCGCATCCATAAAAATAAATCCAAGTTCAATGTAGAACTTGGATTTATTTTTTATACAGGCAGGGTTGATTCTAAATTATGGGTTTTTCTTAAACCGCACCAGCGCCAGGTTTTTTGAACAATCGTTGAATGTGTCTATGTAAATATTATCAGAAAGCGGCATACCTGCCTGATCAAATAACTGCAAGTAGAGTTGCCCTTTGGACGCAATGGGTACGGTTCCTAAAACGAACTCATAGCCCGACTGCCCGTAGGCAAGTACCGTGCTGCTCACCATGAATTCAGTCTTCGATTTGCCGTCATAGGTTCCCACCAAACGTATTACCATGCGCAGGATGTCTGTGTTTTTTGCATCTACAACCGTTCCGCCAATTCCCTGCCAATTGCAGCCCTCTTCAGGGTGAATAATGGTGCTGGGGTTATAGGTGATAATTGCCGAGAATGCCGCTTTGGGGGTGGCGGTGGGCGTGGGCGTGATGCTTGGCGTAATCAGCGAGAAAAAGGTTGCAGTCGGTTCAAGTGTGGAAGTTGGAAGGAGTGTTGCCGTCTCGGTGACTAAGCTGGGGGGGGTGACTGTCCAGGTTGCATCCAAAATAATGGGTGTGATGGTCGCCGTGGGCGGCGCGTTTGGGTTAATTAAACTGGGTTTTAAAGGGTTGAAAGCAGATTGCGGAAAGAGGAAGATTGCAAAAAAATAGGCGCCAATACAAAATGTTAAAATTAGCATCAAAATACTTAACATGTCCCACAGTTCAAGTTTTGTGGCTTGCTTTTGGGTGGAAGTCTCTTCGTACTTATAGGTATCTTTGCTCATCGTGTTACTCCAAACAATAACCCGTCGCTGATGGATAAATTTTCTATGGCGCCAGAACAATTTTGCCGTTTGAGCGTTGATTTGCAACCCAATTTTTTAACGCAATTTCCTGTACCGTCAGTAGAGCATCAGGTGAAAGCGGGTGTTCTTCACGCTCAATGGCTTTGAAAATATGAAAGCCTGCATCGGTTGCAATGACCACACTGTATTCGCCTGTTTGCAGGTTGAACACGGCTTGGTCTGCTTTTTCGTCCAGCAGGTATCCTTGCGGCACCCAGCCCAACTCACCAAGTGTAATTGGGTCGTAGTAGGCAGCCAGAGCGTTAAAATCTGCGCCATTTTTTAATTCTTCCAGGGAGGCGCGCGCATCTTCCTCATTATAGGTCAAAATTTGGCGCAGGTGAATTTGATCCGCGCTGGTTGGCACAGCCGCAATGATTTTGTCACGCATCCACGCGGCTTCTATCGAACGCTTTAATCCAATTTTGAGTGATGCTTCATCGTAGCCATGCGTGGTTTGCCATGCCGATAACGCCTCTGTCCCGCCAATGGTTTCAGCCAGCGCCGAAATGCGCAAGTTAAGGTCTGCCTCTGTCAAGTTGAAGTTTTCTGCTCTGGCAGATTGCGCCAATAAAAATTGCGCTATTAAATCTTCCAGTACCACTTGGTTTGCTTCTTCATCTGCTACTTGAAAGCCAAGTGATGTTTGCGCCAGTTTATACCGCGCAAGTTCCGCCTGAAATTCTGCGGCGGTGATGTACTCTCCATTTACGGTTGCCGCTAAAGGCGGGGGGGTGGGTGTGGGGGGGGCTGGCGTAAATGTGGGCGGCGCGGGCGTAGGTGTACTTGTGGGGGTAAAAGAGGCGCAGGCGCTTAACCCTAAAACAAAAAATAGAATCAACGCCAGACTTCGAAAGCCCTTTTTGATTCTTCCTGGTCGGAGAGGCTTACGGTAGACCTCCGAAGTCTGATCGAATGAACAGTTTTTTAAATACATTCGTGGAATTATACGTTAAAAATGTAGGGACACAGCGTCACTGTGTCCCTACATTTTTGTTGATAAACCCCTCTTTCATTTTCTGAGAGAGGGGTGTTGGTTTTTTTAGTAATCCATGCCGCCCATGCCGCCAGGAGGCATGGCAGGAGCGTTTTCTTTGGCAGGTACATCGGTGATCAACACATCGGTGGTGAGGATCATCGCGGCGATGGATGCAGCGTTTTCGAGAGCGCCGCGAACCACTTTGACGGGGTCAATTACGCCGGCTTTAATCATGTCGGTGTATTCGCCAGTTAGCACGTTGAAGCCGATATTGACGTTCTTCTTCTCGGCGGCGGTGCGGCGCACGGTGTCAATGATGACGGAGCCATCTTGTCCGGCGTTGGCTGCCAGTTTGCGAATTGGGGCTTCGAGTGCCTTCTTGACGATGTTGATGCCGACCTTAATTTCTTCGTTCTCATCTTCGGCGTGCTGCTTGGCGAGTTTATCCAGTTTGCCAGCGGCGTTAATGAGGGAGATTTCACCACCGGGGACGATGCCTTCTTCCACTGCGGCGCGTGCGGCTGAAAGAGCATCTTCTACGCGGTGCTTCTTTTCTTTCATTTCAGTTTCAGTTGCGGCGCCCACGCGGATGATGGCAACACCACCGCTCAGTTTGGCGAGTCGTTCCTGAAGTTTTTCCTTGTCGTAATCGCTGGTGCTCTTGTCAATCTCAATGCGGATTTCCTTGATGCGCCCTTCGATGTCGCCCTTCTTGCCTTTGCCGCCGATGATGGTGGTGTTCTCTTTGTCTGAGATAACCTTCTCGGCGCGACCGAGGTCTTGAATGGTGGTGGTTTCGAGTTTGCGTCCGGTTTCTTCCGAGATGACCTGCCCAGCAGTGAGGACAGCAATGTCGTTCATCATGGCTTTGCGGCGATCACCAAAACCTGGGGCTTTGATGGCAAGCACGTTCAACATGCCGCGCAATTTGTTAAGCACGAGGGTGGCAAGGGCTTCGCCGTCAATATCTTCGGCAATGATGACGAGTTCGCGTTTGCCAACCTGTACGAGTTTTTCGAGCAGGGGGACAATGTCTTGGGCGGCGGAGATCTTCTTGTCGTAGATCAAAACATACGCATCGTTGATCTGGGCTTCCATTTGGTCGCCGTTGGTGATGAAGTAGGGCGAGATGTAGCCGCGATCAAACTGCATCCCTTCGACAAATTCGGTTTCAAACTGCATGGACTTGGATTCTTCAACGGTGATCACGCCGTCTTTGCCAACTTTGTCCATCACGTCTGCGATCAATTCGCCAATTTCGGCATCCGCCGCAGAGTTGGTTGCAACGGAGGCAATCTCTTCGCGGGTGTCAATTTTGGTAGAATTCTTCTTGAGTTCGGTCACGATGGTCTCGGTGGCAAGTTCAATGCCCTTCTTGAGCAGCATCGGGTTGTAGCCGGCTTCGAGCGCCTTCAAGCCTTCGGTTACGATGGCGTAAGCCAAAACAGTGGAGGTGGTTGTACCGTCACCAGCGATGTCGTTGGTCTTTTGCGCGGCTTCTTTGAGGAGTTGGGCGCCCATGTTTTCAAACGGGTCTTCTAACTCAATTTCTTTCGCAACGGACACGCCGTCGTGAGTGATGGTGGGGGAGCCAAATTTGCGGTCAATTGCAACATTGCGTCCTTTGGGTCCGAGGGTCGCGGAAACAGCGTTCGCAACCACAGTCATGCCGTTCTTTAACTTGCGGCGGGCATCTTCTGAAAATACAATTTGTTTAGCAGCCATTTTTGAATAGTTCCTTATTTAATATAGTGTTTGATTAACCAACAATACCAAGAAGGTCGCTTTCGCGCATGATGAGATATTTCTTGCCTTCCATCTTGATCTCGGTGCCAGAGTACTTGGCGAATAAAACTACATCGCCGACTTTTACGTCCATTTCAATTCGTTCGCCTTTTTCGGTGCGGTCACCAGGACCGGCAGCCAAAATTTTGCCTTGCTGGGGTTTTTCTTTTGCGGTTTCAGGCAGAACAATGCCGCCTGCGGTGACTTCTGCTTGTTCAATGCTTTCGATCAGCACACGACCGCCTAATGGTTTGAAGGATAGTTTTGTCATTTTATTTCTCCTGGTAATCTCTGTTTTCAATAATCTCAAAAAATTAGCACTCAACACTGTCGAGTGCTAATTTCAATCTTACCTAGTTAAAGAGGCAAAGTCAAGGTGATGGTCTAAATTCTTACAAAACTCTGATGATGCCCTCTTTTTCCCATTTTAAATTAGGGCATCGCTGTCGGCGTTGATTCCTGTGCGGGGGGGGCTTGTGTGGCGGTTTCTGGCGCAAAGGTGCAGATGTTGCGCACCACCACCAGGTCGGCGGCAATGTTGGGGTCGCTGTCAAATTCTGAGGCTTGAATTTCTGAGGCAATGGCGAGCGCTTCTTCGCAATAATTTTTTTTGGGTGTACTGAGCGCCGCAAGTTCTGAGGCGTAAATATCGTAATAATAGATGGTGCTGGCAGAAAGCGGCAGCCCCTGTACTGCGGCGGGAACATCATTTGGACCGCAATCGCCGCGCGCCGGGCAGGATTCTTCGGCAGTGCAGCCGCGCACGGCGCAGCCCAGCGCCAAAATTCCGGTTTCGTAGTTGCGGTTCTTGTGGTACAGCACGCCCAATTCCCCGTATAAAACAGGGTTGTCCGGCTGAAACTCAATGGTCTTTTGTACATTGCGAATGGCAATGTAGAATTGTCCCATTTGTGAATAGGTCTTGGCGATGGAGATGTACGGCACGGGGTCGTACACCTTTAATTGATCGTTGATGCGCGCGGTTTGTGCAAAATATTCCAAAGACTTCTCGTACAGTTCGGTTTGCACGGTTTCGTTGGGGCTTTCAAAGGCAAGTCGGCGGTAATTTGCGCCCGCGCGTAAATATAAAAAGGTCAGGTTGGGGGTGATGGCAATGGCGCGGTCGTAGGATTCAATAGCGAGCGCATATTCGCCCAGCGACTCAAGCACATAGGCATAAACGCGATGTACATCCATCAGCGATGAGTCGCGCTCCAGCGCCTGTTGAATGTATTGTTCAGCCTGAGTCCATTTTTGTTGGTCTACCAAAATTTCGGCATAAAAAGCCAGCGCAAGCGTGTTGGTGTTATCCAGTTGCAGGGCGCGCACCGCTTCTTGCTCGGCTTTGGTGAGAAACTTTTGGGCTTCCCGTTCATCTATCAGGGTGGGGTTGGCGTTCCAGTCCAGGGCAAAGGCGTAGATGGAGTGGGCGAAACTATTATCCGGCGCAAGTTTTACTGCCTGCTCGGCAGAGTTGAGCGCCTCAGCCAGCCGCGCTTTGATGGTTTCATCTTTGACCAGCATTGCCGAGGAATAAATTTGAATGCGCGCCAGTTGCGCCAATAATTGCGCGTTGTTTGGGTCTACTTTTGCCGCTTCGCGGTAGGCGGTGATGGCATCTTCCAACTTGCCGGCGGTAAAGTTGGCATCTCCTTCCAGCGCGTAGGAGAGTGAAAAACGGGTGGGGGTGGGGGTGGGTTGAAACAGGGGTTTGATCTCGCCGTTTTTTACCGAGCGAATCAGCCAAACGCCGCCGAGGATCAGGGTGATCCAAAAGAACATGCGGTAGACATTGGGCTCGTTGCGGCGGCGAAACAACCCTCGTTTTTGGTAGATGTTCATGGCGCGGCGGGGGGCGCAGATTCTGCTTCGGCGGCAGGGGGTTCTGTTGGGGTCGCATCAGGTTCTTGCGGCGTTTCGCTTGGCTCTGGCGGTGTGTCTAAATTCTTTTGGCAGCGGTCAATAATTGCATTCGCATTTTCCGTTGAAACTTCATCTGCGGGCAGGCGCTCTAGCAGGGTGCGGGCAATCTTTAATCCTTCGCCGCATTGATTCAGGCGGGAAAGCGCCAGCCCGTATGTGGCGTAATATTCGGCGGTGCGCGCATCGTTTGGCGCAAGGTTGATCGGCTCAATTTTGATGCCTTCTTCGGTGACTCCGCCATTGACCACATAGCCCAGTTCGGTGATGGATTCTGTCCAATAGGAGTTGCGATAGTACATTACGCCCAGGTTGCCGTGCAGGCTGGCGCTGCTGGGGTTGTCGGTCACTGCCGATTCGGCGTACTGCATGGCTTTGGCGTATTCGCCGATGGTGGCGTAAGTGCGTGAGATGAAGAGGTCTGGCGTGGGGTCTTCGGGGCTGAGCGCGTTGGCGCGGGTAAACTCTTCTACGGCTTTGTCGTAGATGCCAAGCGTGCGGTAGTTGCGCCCAAGGGCAATGTGCAGGTCGGCAATATTGGTGTTGATCTTGATTGCGGCTTCGTATTCTCGGATGGCTTCTTCATAGTTGCCGGTGGCTTCCAAAACGTAGCCGCGCGCGCGGTGCGTCTCCAGGGTTTCAGGGGCGAGGGCAATGGCAACCTTCGATTCTTCAATGGCTTTCTCAATGGCGCCGACCACGCCAGACCCGCTGTAAAAGGCATCTACCAAAATTTCGGAATAATAAGCGTGCGCCAGCGCGTTGTTTGGGTCTAGTTCCAGCGCGCGTTTTATGCTGGCTTCGGCTTCCAGGCTTTCGTTTTGAAAATCCAACGACCAGGCGCGTACTGCGTGTGCGCTTGCATTATTATTGTTTAGCAAAATGGCAGATTCGGCGCTGGTCTGCGCTTCTTCATATTGCCCGGCAAAGACCTGGGTTCGCGCCAGCGCCACATAAATGGCGGGGTTTTCGGGCGATGAGATAATGGCTTGCTTGTAAGATTCAATGGCAGGAATTAACTTGCCCTGTGTAAAATATTCTTCGGCTTCGGTTACAAATGATTCTGGCGAGCGGGTTGCGGTGGGGGTGGGAACGCCAAATTGCGGCTGGTTTGGCAGGATAAATCCATTAACGTAGATGCCGCCCATCACCAGCAGCGACAGCAAGATAATGCGAAACCAATTGGGGCGCGCCCGCCGACGGTTCATACTCCATTTACTTCCTTTTAGATACATGCTGTCATATTACCATTTTTAATAAATCATAGTCAAGTTGAACTCTTATCTGCTTTTAATCGCCCGCCCAATTTTATGTCGTTTGTTTTTTGCCTGCGTTATAATCGCATTTAACAATAGGAGATAAACCATGATTGAACCGAAACCACTGAACTGGGCGCCTGCGGCTGATATTGGCTATTCTGTCATTCGTCGGGGAGACGGCGGTATGACTTTTACCTTCACCGACCTTTCAGACGCCACCCTTACCCATTGGCATGATTTTGCGCTGGAGCATTTGCTCGGCGCAGACCGCCGCACACGCAACCTGTACGACCTGCGCGCGGTGAAAGAAATTCCTGAAAAAGCCATTCGCATGGCGGTGGATGCAAACAGCGATCCATCCGCCAGAAATATTCGCGTGGCGGTGGTGGTAGCAGACCCATCCGTTGCCGAAGCCATTATCAACGTGGCGTCACTGGCAGAGGCTGGCTCTGCTTCTGCTATGAAAATTTTTTCAGACATAAACCAAGCCGAAGCCTGGCTGGCGCGTTCCCTCGATCAAATTTAATAAAGACCGCTCCGCCCACTCTGTGTTTGGTTTTATTAAACAGCGCCCATGAAATCACCTTCTTTACAGATTGGGAGTTTTTCTTTTCATTGGGGTTCCCGCACCTACATTATGGGAATTTTGAATGCAACTCCCGATAGTTTTTCCGGAGATGGCTTCAGTTCCAAAGATCATGCGCTGGGGGCTGCGATGGATCAGGCACGGTATTTTTTGGAAGCAGGCGCCGACATATTAGATGTCGGCGGCGAATCTACCCGACCCGGCTCTGAACCTGTCTCCGCCGAACAAGAGATGGAACGCGTGCTGCCAATCATTCGCGCCCTGCACAAAAAATTTCCCCAAGCCATTATTTCAATTGATACCTGCAAAGCACAAGTCGCCGAAGCGGCAATTAAAGCAGGCGCGCAGATCATCAACGATGTGTGGGGATTGCGCGCCGACGACGACCTTGCTTATGTTGCCGCAAAATATAAAACCCCTGTCATTTTGATGCACAATCGCAGCAACCCCGCCAGCGTTGAAATGCGTGAAAAAATTGGCAATGCATACACTGGCGCAGTGTATCAAAACCTCATCGCAGAGGTAAAACACGAATTGCTGGAGAGCGTGGCAATTGCAAAAAAAGCCGGCATTGAAGATCATCTCATCATCCTCGATCCGGGCATTGGCTTTGGCAAAACACGCGAACATAACCTGGAACTGATTAATCGGCTGGATCAAATTTGCGCTTTGGGGTATCCCGTTTTGTTGGGGACATCCCGCAAATCTTTGATTGGTTTTACCCTCAACCTGCCTGTTGATCAACGTGTGGAAGGCACAGCCGCCACTGTAACGCTTGGCATTGCGCGCGGCGCAGACATCATCCGCGTGCATGATGTACTGGAAATGACACGCGTGGCGCGCATGACAGATGCAATGGTTCGCAGCGCATAACGGGCGCCCAGTGAGAGATTCCCTGCATTTCCAACCGCCAGCAAGGTAGACGTTTATGCAAGATTACTCAAAAGAACTTCTTCGCTCTGGAATTATTGAAGCAAAAGCAGGCAGCGCTTCTTCTGCGCGCCGCTACCTCGACCGTGCCATTTACATGACCAGTTCGCACGATATTTTAGCCGAGGCGTGGTTCTGGCTGGGCGAAATCAGCGCCGACCCCACTGAAAAGCGGAAGGCATTTGAAAATTGTCTGGCGCATGATCTGCGCCATGCACGCGCGCGCCGCGCCCTTGCAATTTTAGACGGCAAACTCAAAGCCGAGGAAGTCATCAACCCCGACAAATTATCGGCTGCGCCAGGCGGAACACGCCAATCTGATGCTCAGAGATTTATGTGCGCCAAATGCGGCGGGCGCATGTCCTTTGC
>DYML01000043.1:0-2175 GCA_020721605.1 Anaerolinea thermophila | reverse complement strand
GACCCGCGTTTTTTGGCAAACTGGCTCGCCGAAATTTATGATGTCCCCATGGCAGATGCCTCTCTTGACGCGCGCAGTCAGACCTATAAAAAATATCAACGTGAACTTCCCTATTTGATCAACAACTCAAATATCGTGCATACCTCATCTGCCAATCTGGTGATTGATTCGTTTAAATTAAATCTTTTGCCGGTTTGGATGGTTGAGTTATCCTTTAATGGGCGCGCCCATCTTGTATTAATCAACGGTCAGAATGGCGTGATTTCCAGCGATGTGGGAGTTGCTCCAAAAAAACAAGAAGAGGAAGAAGGCGGGCTGATGGGCTTTCTTGCCGACTTGCTGGGCGACTCATAAATATTTGATTTAATCCCGCGCCGCGAAATGAAAACACCCATAAAAAAAGCCTCGTCAAAAGACGAGGCTTTTTTTATGGGTGTAGGGACAAAAATTATACAGTGCTGAGGCTGGAGTTTACTTTGCTGAACACGTTGCCGATGATCGGTCCGAGGATCATAAGAGCCGCAATAACGACGATAGCAACTAAAACGAGGATCAGCGCATATTCAACAAGTCCCTGACCTTTTTCTTTGGGGGCAAATAACATGGTAAATTATCTCCTTTTTTATAAATTTCACAGAAAAAATTTCTGTGATGTCTTTATTTTACTCGGTCTGAAAAAAAAGGCAAGAGAATTAAATTTTTATTTACTTAACATTTATGTTAACGAAATATAAATATTTTATGCCGCCGCTTATTAAACCAGTTCTGAGAATGTTTAGGCAGGCGGTCTATTAAGAGCAGTTCCGTGTCTTTCATATTCATTTTACTTTGTGAACTTTTCTGTGGTTAAATTGCAGCACCCTATTCCATTGGTGATAAATATGCTCATCCATTCTGCGTCACAACTCCTTACCCTTGCAGGCGGTCCCCAACGCGGGCGCGCCCTGGGATCACTTGGTCTGATCGAAAAAGGCGCGGTGCTGGTGCGCGATGAAAAAATTATTGCGGTTGGCGCTACGGACGAACTTAAAAACGCCTACCCCGATGAACCCACACTGGATGCCGGTCACTGCGTGTTGATGCCTGGCTTCGTAGACCCGCACAGCCACCTTATTTGGGCAGGCGACCGCGCCAATGAATTTGAAATGAAGATGGGCGGCATGGCATATCTTGATATTCTTGCGGCGGGCGGCGGCATTCTCTCCACTGTGAAAGCCACGCGCACAGCCAGCATGGAAACACTCATCGCGCAAACCCGCCCGCGCATGTTGCGCATGTTCTCGCATGGCACAACCACCGCCGAGGCAAAGACTGGCTACGGCTTGCAAACTTCCACCGAACTGCGTTTGCTTAAAGCCTTGCTGGCGCTCAATGATGAAAGCCCGCTTGACCTTGTTTTCACTTTCTTGGGCGCACATGCCATTGCCCCGGAATATAAAGATGATCCGCAGGGCTATGCCGATGAAGTTGCCAACACCATGCTGCCCATGTTGAAGGAATGGTGGGAGACACACGCCCCAGGGCTGCGCCCGCCTTTTGTAGATGTCTTCTGCGAAACCAAAGCCTTCAACCTGAAACAGTCGCGTCAAATTTTGTCCCAAGCCCGCTCGCTGGGATTCCCACTTAAAATTCACGCAGATGAATTTGACAACCTCGGCGGCGCCTCGCTTGCCGTGGAGTTGGGCGCTGCCTCGGCTGATCATCTGGTTAAAACTTCCGATGCCGATATTGCCGCACTTGGCAAATCGGATACGGTTGCCGTCTCGCTGCCTTGTACCCCCTTTGGGTTGGCAGAATGCCGCTACACCCCCGCCCGTAAATTGATAGATGCAGACGCTATTTTTGCCTTGGCTACCGATTGCAACCCCGGCACCACCTGGAACGAATCCATGCAGTTTGTGATTGCCCTGGCTTGCCGCACCATGAAGTTAACTCCCGCCGAAGCCATTGCCGCTTCCACCATTAATTCCGCCCACGCCATCCGCCGCGCAGACACCATTGGCTCCATTGAAGTTGGAAAACAAGCCGACATGCTGATTCTCTCCATTTCAGATTACCGCCAGCTGGGCTACCGCTATGGAACCAACCTGGTGAAGCAAGTGATTAAACGCGGGCAGGTCTACGTGACTGTTCCAAATTTGGTAAAGAACGCGTAAGAGGCAATAAGCGAGGCAG
>DYML01000042.1 GCA_020721605.1 Anaerolinea thermophila | reverse complement strand
GGCGCTATTTTTAATTTGCTTCTTAATTTTATTTTGATCAAGCCTTTCGGAATGATGGGCGCTGCTGTGGCTACCTTGCTTTCTTATGCCCTGCTGCCCGTCATTGAATATTTTATTGTTCGGAACTTATACCCGGTTCCTTATGAATGGATACGGCTATTAAAACTGGCATTAGTCAGCATAGGTATTTATTGTATTGGAGCGCCCATTAAGACCGGTCAAATTGCGATTGATCTCTTTTTTGGTACGGCACTTCTTTTCTTTTGGGGGCTGATATTATATGTATGGAGATTTTTCACCAAAGCCGAAGTTGCCTGGGCGCAGGAAAAAGTAAAAAACGGCTGGCTTGCTCTCCGCGCCCGTTTTTAACAATATCATTACTCAACGAGTCCTCTGTATGATTCAGCGTTTTTTTCAGCGTCTAACTTCCGTCCCCCCGCATCAATTGATAAAACGAATACTTCAAAAATTTTGGGCGAAACTAAAAATCTACCGCCGCCGAATCCTTGATCGGCGCCAGGTAAGTTTTACAATCGAAACAGGGTTGCCGCTTAACCGCCCGTTTCACCATTTTCCATCGTATGTTCCTGACGATGATTGGAGTTGGCTGCGCGGGGTCACTTCCCATTACCTTTCACATCGCTTTGACCTGTTAGGCTCAGGCTGGGTGCGTGTTTTTCACGGCATGAATTCGCGCGGCGTTGCAGGCTGCCATTTTGAGCCTGAGCCTGCCATCACCGCAGACAAGCCTGGGCGCTGGCTTCGGGGTAGAATCAACCCCGCCAATTTGGCAGAGGCGCAGCGTATTTGGAATTTAATTGACGCAGAGTATTGCCCTATTGATTGGCATCTGGATTTTAAGTCCGGCTTTCGCTGGCGCGAAGACACCTGGTACAAAGACATTCAGTTTGGGCATTTGCCAGGGGTGGATGTTAAAGTTCCCTGGGAATTGGCTCGTATGCAGCACCTGCCGCAACTTGCATGGGCGTACGCGCTGGCAAAACAGGGCAATCAATCTTTTTGTTCACCAGAACATTATCAGGCAGAGTTTCGCAACCAGGTTTTGGACTTTATCGCCACCAACCCGCCGCGCTGGGGAGTTAATTGGTCTTGCGCGATGGATGTTGCCATTCGCGCCGTAAACTGGTTGATGGCTTACAACTTATTAAAAACTTGCGGCGCACAATTTGACCGCCAATTTGAAAGCATCTTCTCCCGAAGCATCTACGAGCATGGAAAACACATCGTTGATAATCTTGAGTCATCTTTACGTTTTAGAGGCAATCATTATTTATCAGACATTGTTGGCTTGTTATTTATTTCTACCGCTCTGCCCTGTGACCGCCAAACCAATCACTGGTTGGCTTTTTCTGTGCAGGAATTAATAAAAGAAGTGCAATTGCAATTTCACGAGGACGGCAGTAATTTTGAGGCTTCAACCAGTTACCATCGCCTTTCCGCCGAATTGGTTGTCTATGCCACCGCGCTGGTGCTTGGTCTTTCTGAGAAAAAAAAACAGGCGCTGCGTTCTTCTAAATATTATTTTGTAGAGCCAGAATCAAAACAGGCTCTTATAAAATTCCCTGCCTGGTATTTTTTACGATTGGAACGCATGGCGGAATTTACCATGCATATCGCCAAGTCAGACGGTCACATTCCGCAGTTTGGCGATAACGATAACGGTAGATTGTTAAAATTACTTCCCGTGTATCAAAAGATGTTTGTGTCACAGGCGAAAGCTTGTTATTTGAATTTAACAGAATATGCCGAACTGTCGGACGATGAGATTTATTGGATGGAAGATGGGTTGGATCATCGTCATTTGGTTGCAGCCATTAATGGTCTTTTTGCCCGCGCAGACTTTGAAGCCTTTGCGGGTGTTTCTTCTGCACGCGAATCCCAAATTGTATCCATGTTAAGCCAAAACTTAAAAATTATCTCCAGTCAGTGTGCAGGCAAAAAAAATGCCGCTTGCCAGATACAAATTGGCAGCTCCTCAGCCTTGAATCAAAATAAAAAAGACTTTATCGAGACCCGCTTCACCGCCTGCGGAGCCGACTTGCGGCATGGACTTGAACTCATTGCCTATCCTAATTTCGGGTTCTATCTTTTTCGATCAACTCGCTTGTACCTTGCCGTGCGCTGCGGCTCAGTTGGACAAAACGGCAACGGCGGACATGCTCATAATGATCAATTGGCAATTGAATTGGTGATTGACGGAAAGCCTCTTGTTACCGACCCTGGCACATACCATTACACCGCACTTCCCGTTCAGCGAAACCTCTACCGCTCTGCCCGTGTGCATTTTGTGCCGCATATTCAAAATAAAGAACCCGGCGATCTTACGCTTGGCGAATTTGTGATTGGCGGAGACCCACGCGCAGCCGTTATTTACTTTGGCTTGCAAGGATTTCTTGGAAGGCACGAAGGTTATCGAAACCCCGTGTACCGTCAAATTTTGATTGAAGATGACGGCGTGGTTGTAAAAGATTTCGCGCCAGGGGAAAAAATATCCCAAACGATATGTGAGAAAGTACCCTGTTCGCCCGCTTATGGCGTCATTCAAAATGAAGCGGCTGTGTTGAGGAATTTATATCAATAGCAGGGCTTCCACTTCAACTTCAACGCCAGCCATGAATGCGCCTTTGGCAATTCATGGCTGGTCGGATACAGGAATGCTACGGCAGAACACCTTTAAAGGTCGGGACAATATTTTCTTTCACAAACGCCTCATCCAAGCCATAGAGCGTTTTGTAAAATGAATTGACTTCGGCAGTCATGTCGAGGGCGGGAAACAGGTCGGGGTGAATTTTACCAGCCATCCAAGTCAGACCGAGAACCCAGCGCGGGTCGGGCTGATCCCAACTGTAGAGGTCGGTGGCGAAGGCGTGGATTTTATCTTCCTTCACGGCTCGGATGGCAGACCAGTTTGGGTCGGCTTTGAGTCCGTTCACCACTTCGGTGGCGGGTTTGAAGTAGGAGATGACGAAAATCTGGTCGGCGTCCCAGGCGGCGACTTGCTCCAACGTGATCTGAGTCCAGCCTTTGGCGGGGTTGGCATCCGCCCAGACGGGTTCGCCGCCAGCCATTTCCACCATCTGGGTTTGAATCCAACTCATCGGCGGGACGTTGAAGGCGACGTTGCCATCCTTGTCGTTGTAGTACAAAATCAGCACGCGCGGCTTGGGCGCGTCTTTGACTGCGGCGGCGATTTCATCCATCTTGGATTGATAGAAGGCGGCGACTTCGGCGGCGCGGGCGTCATCGCCAAAAACTTTGCCGAGAATGACGAGGTCGCGGGAATATTGTTCGGGCGTCTCGAAGTCAATGTAAACGACGGGAATGCCGAGGGCTTCGATGGGCGCGCCGACGCTTTCAGCGAGGTAACTCTTCAAGATGACCAAATCAGGCTGAAGGGCAGCGACTTGCTCGGCGCCCGCATCTTTTTCGAGGGTGCGCTTGGCTTCGTAATTTGGGTCAATCAACTTGATGAAATTTCCCGCGCCCTGACCCGCATCACCCAAACCTGTGACTTTTTCCGCTGCGCCAGGGAAAAGATAGGCGGCGTCTGCAATCATGAACAGGGCTTTGCCCGTCAGAACAATGCGCTTGGGAGCGGTGGCGAGTCTCACTTCGCGTCCGAGGGCATCCACGATGGTGATGGCTGTGTCAGGCGCTTCGGTAGGTACTACTTCGGCGGGAATGGCGGTGGCAGGCGCGGGGGGAACGGTAGCCTGCGGAGCGCAAGCCGTTAGAAGCAGGGTAAAAAATAAGACGAGTAAGGTAATTCGTTTCATGGTATCTCCTTGAAAAATGTGGGTTTACAAAAGGCTTTTGGTGGTCGTGGGAATCAACCGTATGCCTATTTGACAAAGTTGGTGGAAGTTCGCGCCTGGTTTTTCCAAAAAAAAGGCTGTCTCATGCAAAGAGACAGCCTCGTAGATATGCGAGTCGGTCTCCTTTCCAAATTCGGGGGGCAAAAGCGTTTCCACTTTCACCTGGGCTATCGGCGGATAGTCTGTCCTGTGCGCCGTGCGTTTTCGTGTAGGCAGACAGGCTTCGGAGTTAGATTAAATGGATTATCGTTCAGCGCTGGGTTGAAAGTTTTCCTGACATTCATTCAGCCATTCCAGCACGGTCTCCAATTGTGCAACGCGCATTTCCAAACTCATGCGGTTGTAGATTTGGTCGGCGGGCAATTCATCACACAGTTGTTTCAGCCGCGCGATGTGAGCTTCCGCCTCTGTCCGCTGCTGGTCGAAGGCAGTCGCCAGTTTTTCGGGAAAATATAAATTGAGGAAATACAAGCGGGTGACAAATTCCATGCGGATGGCGCGGGTGCTGCCGCCGCTGGAAGCGGACAGCCAATCTATGAAGCGTTGGCTTCCCTGCGGGCTGATGTGCAACAACTGACGGGCGGGCAATTTCTCCTGAGGTATCTCCTCCACTGAAATATCGCCCCGCGCTTCGAGCCGCTTCAAGGTGGCATACGCCTGACTCTGGCTCAGGTGCCAGACCTGTCCCAAATTCGCGTTTACCTTGCGGTGCAAGTCGTAGCCATGTCCCGACCCGCCGTATAGCAAGCCAAGCAAAGCCATTTCAGGGGATAACGTGCCAATGTGGTGGGGTTGATTATTTTTCATGGATACTTACCAAGTGAGTAGTACTAACTCGGTGAGTATATCAAACACAAGCAGAATTGGCAAAGGTTCTGTTGTGAAGGCGGTATAATATTTTTCGCCTTTGTTTTTTAAAATTGATAAGGATGGATTTTTTACTTCAAAAACTTTATGAAAAACTTGTTCCGAATTTCAGTATTCCTCCAACCCTACCTGCGGCAAGTGATTGCTTCTCTGGTGATGTTGTTGATTTTGACCGGGTTGAACTTGTTTGTGCCGCGCATTATTCAATCAGTCGTTGATGATGGATTGGTCGGCGGGCAGACCAGAAGCCTAATTAGTTCTGCGCTGATTCTCTTTGGGCTGGGGTTAGGCTCTGCCGTCCTCAACCTCTTTCACCGCTACATCTCCGAATGGATCGCCGCCTCTGTTGGTTATGACTTGCGCAACCGCCTTTATGACTATATTCAGCATTTGCCTTTTACCTATCACGACCACGTCCAAAGCGGGCAGTTGATCTCACGCTGTATCGAAGATGTGCGCTCAATTGAAAAATTTTCAGGCTCCTCCATCTCCGAACTTGTCCGTTTTGTGTTTCTAACGGTGGGCATTTTATTCGTGATGTTTTCGGTCAACGCCAAGCTGGCGATCATTTCCCTGCTGCCGATCATCCCGCTGATTATTATGACCTCCAGTTTTGGGACGAAAATCAGCGGTCTATTTTTTGCAGTGGATAATGCGGTCGGCGATGTTTCAAATCGCTTGCAGGAAAACGTGACGGGCGTGCAAGTCGTGCGCGCTTTTGCCCGCGAAGATTACGAAATTGACCGCTTCGAGAAAGCCAACAAAAAAGTTTTTCACACCTGGGTCAAGGTGATTGACGAATGGGCGAAGATCATGCCGACCACCAACTGGTTGACCTTGATCAGCACCATGCTCATCCTGTGGTTTGGCGGGCAAATGGTGATGGATGGAACCATGACCATCGGCGCGATTGTCGCCTTCAACGCCTACATCTTGATTCTGGCGGAACCCGCGCAGGCGCTGACGGGTTTGGTCAACGCGGGCGGAGAAGCGGCGGCGGGCGCTCAACGCGTGCTGGAAGTGTTGGATGTGGAACCAGAAATTCGTTCGGCAGAAAATGCAATCGAATTGGAAACTCTGCGCGGCGAAGTGGAATTTCGGGATGTTGGGTTGAAATACCAAAACGAGCGAACCGCCTCGTTGGACGGAATCAACTTGCGGGTGGAGTCGAATCGCCTGATTGCGTTGATCGGTCCCACAGGGTCGGGAAAAACTTCGCTGGTGAATCTCATCCCGCGGTTCTACGATGTCAGCGAAGGCGCGGTGCTGGTGGACGGTCACGACATCCGCGAAGTGGATTTGATTTCGCTGCGGCGGCAGATTGGGATTGTCTTGCAAACCTCGCTGCTGTTTTCTGATTCGATTAAAAACAACATTGCCTACGGCAGACCTGATGCGACCTTCGAGGAAGTGATCGCGGCGGCGAGGGCGGCGCAGGCGCATGAATTTATCGAAGGCTTTCCGAATGGATACGAAACTGTCGTCGGCGAGCGCGGCGTGACCCTCTCTGGCGGGCAGCGTCAGCGCGTGGCGATTGCGCGCGCCCTGCTGATGAATCCGCGCATTTTGATTTTGGATGACTCGCTCTCCAGCGTGGATACGCAGACCGAGAAATTAATCCAAGCCGCGCTGGATACATTGATGGAAGGACGCACAACTTTTGTGATTGCCCATCGCCTCTCAACTGTGCGCCGCGCCGATTTGATTCTGGTCATGGATGGCGGGCGCATTGTTCAGCGCGGCACGCATGACGAATTGTTGCGTGAAGGCGGCTTGTACAAGGAAATTCACGACCTGCAATTGGTGGGTCACGCAACCTTTGCAGACGAGATGGAAGCCCTGGAGTCTGTTGCAATCGAACCAGACCGCGAAGGTCACGAGAACACATTGATGCAGAGAAAGTCAAATGCATAATCCTACCTAATCACCAATCACCAATTACTCAATGCCTAAAATCATCCCACCAACTCACATTACTCAATCGGAAGAATTCCTCGATAAGGGCTACGATCCCAAAGTAGCGCGCGGACTGCTGCAATTCGTCAAGCCCTACACGGGGCAGATGCTGCTGGCGCTGCTCTTCATGTTCTTTGTGGCGGCGGCTTCGGTCTCTGGTCCGTATTTTGTAAAACTCGCCATTGACGATGGCATCCGCGCCAACGACCCTGCAACATTGAAAAAGATTGTGCTGATCTTTTTTGCTGTTTCTGTTGCGCAGTTGATCGTCAATTATTTCCGCGTGCGAATCATGTCGCGCGTGGGGCAGCACGTTTTGTATGACGTGCGGACTGCTATGTTCGATCACCTGCAAAAACTTTCGCTCAGTTTTTACAACCGCTATAGCGTGGGACGTGTCATCACCCGCGTCATCAATGACGTGGGCACACTGCGCGAATTTATCACCTGGGCGGTGCTGGCAATCGTGCGGAATTTGCTGAATATCATCGGCACGATCATCGCCATGCTGACTCTCAACCTGAAATTGTCCCTGCTGACCTTCGCCGTTCTGCCGCTGATGGTTTGGGCGACGATTGCCTTCCGTCAGACGGCGCGCAAAAATTATCGCAAAGTACGCGCCGCTGTCTCGTGGACAAATTCCACGCTGGCGGAGAATATCAACGGGGTGCGCGTGGTGCAGGCATTTTCACGCCAGGAGCAAAATTACAAAACTTTTAGCGAATACATCAATCGCTATTTTTATGAGACCAGTCTCGATGCGGCGAAGATCGCTTCGATTTATACGCCTGTGGTGGATATTCTTGGCGCGTTGGCAACGGCGATGGTCGTTTATGTGGGCGGGACGGCAGTGCTGGGCGAGTCGATCACGCCTGGTGTGTTGATCGCCTTCGTGCTGTATGTGGATCGTTTCTTCGAACCCATCCGCGACCTGAGCCGCCGCTTCGACACCCTGCAATCCACGATGGCGGGCGGCGAAAGAATTTTGGAATTGCTCAAGACTGAAGTGGAGGTTCGGGACGCGGAAAATGCTTCTGAAATGGGAGCCATTATCGGCAGAGTCAGATTCGAGAACGTCACCTTCCACTATTCCGATGATCCCACGCTGGTTCTTAATCAAATTAATTTGGACGTGGCGGCAGGTGAGACGGTGGCTCTGGTCGGTGAGACGGGCGCGGGCAAGACCACCATCGTCAAGTTGCTGACCCGCTTCCACGACCCGATGGATGGTTGTGTGTACGTGGACGGCGTTGACCTGCGGACGGTGACTCAGCAATCCTTGCGCAAGCAGATGGGCATGGTCTTGCAAGACCCGTTTTTGTTCAACGGTACGGTCAAGGAAAATATTTTGTTTGGGCGGTTGGATGCCAGTGACGAGGACGTGATTGCGGCGGCAAAGGCGGTGGGCGCGGATGAGTTCATCACTAACTTGAAGGACGGCTACGAGACCTCGGTGGAGGAGGGCGGCGTTTTGCTCAGCGTGGGGCAGCGCCAGTTGATTTCGTTTGCACGCGCCCTGCTGGCGGATCCGTGCATTTTGATTTTGGACGAAGCCACATCATCGGTGGATATTCAGACCGAGCAGGTGATTCAAGCCGCGTTGGGCAAATTGTTGCGAGGGCGAACATCGTTTGTCATCGCGCACAGGTTGTCCACCATCACCAACGCGGATAAAATCGTCGTGATCGAAGGCGGGCAAATTGCCGAACAGGGCAAGCACGCCGAACTGCTGGCGAAGCAGGGAATTTATTACGAGTTGTACAAGACGGGTTTTCAGGAATGAGCCAAACGCCGCCGCTGTAAAATTTGTTTGGGTTCGTTTTCAATGGGAAGCATGGAGCGTCCCGAAGGTTTGAGCATTTTTCAAACCTTCGGGACGTTGGGTTTAATTGAAATGAAACAGACTTCAGTTATTTGATGGTAAAGATACTGCCCGCGCCGCGTCCGCCCACATTGGGGAAGTAAAATTCGGAGGCGGTGGGCGGAATGACTTTGAAGGTGCCGACTGTGCTGGCGCGTGTTAAATAGGTGTAGATATAGGTTCCCGCTGGCAGGTAATCTGCCGAGAGTACGATTTTTTCGTCTTGCAATTCGGTGTGGGTGAAGTACCACCAGCCCCAGCCGCGATCTTTGTAATCTTGCATAGTGTAGGAGGAAGGCACGGCGGTATTGGTGGCGAGCGAGGCGTCCAGCGCTTCCATGCCGGCGGGCAGCGGATCATTAATCACAACGTAATGTACTGCGGCAGGCACAACCACTGTTAAACGCGCTTTTACCAATTCGCCGCGTTTAATCTCTGTGATGGGAGTCTTGATGTCGTTGAGCGTAAAATACTCGCGTGAAAGGCTTATGCCTTGATCGAGCGGTTGTACTTGATCTACGGGCAGTCGGGCGCTGAGGTAGGCGCTGTAATACAGGTTGCCCGTGCCGCTGCCTCGCGTGAAGACGAGGGCGTTAACTTCATCGGTCAGCAGGTCTTTGAGCTCCACTTGCAACTTGGTGACTTCGCCCAGATTGTCGGCGTTGGCTTCGCCCTGCTCCAGTTTTTTGCCGTTCAAGCCGATGGCGAATTTGTAATCGGTTTCAAACTCTTTCGATTCCACCAGCCAGTTTGTGAGCGCAATCAGCGACCAGGCGGTTTCCTGAGTCGAGTACCAGTGACCGCCTTCGCGGTGCGCCATCAACCAGCGGACAGCGTTCGCCGTGATGGGGTTCTCTGGGTTGATTTGGATGAAGGCGTTCAAGACAATCGCGGTGGTGCGCGTGTCGGTGTTCCAGTTCCAATAGTCGCGGCTGGTCTCTTCCCAGTGCGCGCCCGAGGCGGAGACGCGAAGCGTGGCTGACGAAGCAAGGTCAGACATCAGCGTGGACTCTCTCCCATCCCCAAGCAGGTGCAGGGTTTGGGCAAGGTAGGCTTTTCCGTACACATCGAGCGAAGTGCGGTTTTCATAGATGAAGTTGACGTTCACCGCGCCCAGCGCTTCTGCCCGCGCCAGCACATACAACATGAAGGCGTAACGATTATATTCCCACGAAGCGGCGTTACGGTTGGGGTTGGGAAGGTTGTTGATGAGGTAGGCAATGCCATTGTCCAGCGTGTTTTGTGATACTTCGTAGCCCGACTCTCTGGCTTCGAGCAGACCGTAGATCACATACGCGGAGGTCTGCGGGTCGCTCTCCTGACCGTCCCACCAACTCCAGCCGCCGTCATACAATTGTTTGGCGTAAATCTTTTGCAGCGCAGCATTCACTTGCGCGTTCAGGTTGTTTTGCAAAGGCGAAGGAAGTCCCGCCGCTTTGAGCGCCCGCGTGGTGATCAGGTTGGGCAAAAAGCGCGAGATGGTTTGTTCCATACACAGGTAGGGATACTCTTCCAGATAGGTGAAACTTGTTTCCAGCGAGGCGCTGAGTGAGGGCGATACTTCAATGGATAAATTCGCGTCTTCAAAATTCATTGAAGCGGGCAGTTGAATATTCTCTGTAACCGTGTTTGCGTTGCTGATTGTGCCAGATGTGCCAACGGTTTCGACGGCGGTAAAGCTAAAGACGGGAATGCCCTGATCTGACAATTTACCGAGTGCGGGTTTGCTGGCGTCGGTGAACTGTCCGCTGGTGGCGGTGGCGGTCATGTCCACCCGCTCGGCGTCGTCGTGGACAATCACATCCCAGGTGACATACGACTGCTGTTCGCCCTCGACTTCGATGGTTTGCTTCGCTTTGGATTTCAGGTCAACGCCTTCGGTTTCGAGCGAGACGTTCACTTTGAGCGTCTCTTCCGAGTTGTTGAAAATCGTCGCGCCGACGGTTGCCATATCGCCGACAACGAAGAAGCGCGGCGTTTGCAGTTGGACAAAGAGCGGCTTGGTACTGACCACTTCGTTGGTGGCTTCGCCCACGCGGCTGTCGGCGGTGATGGCGCGAACATCGGCGACCCAGGTGGTGAGGTTTTCCGGCAGTTCTACTTTAACTTGCGCCATGCCATTTTCATCTGTGACAACATCGGCTTTGAAGATGGCAGTATCTTTGAAGTTTTCCCGCACGGTGATAATGCCCAAATCTCCACTGCCGCCGCCGCCGCTGGCAAGACCGCTGACAGGCGCACTGGCGCGGTATTCGGCATTGAAATCGTCTGCGCTGGAGACCATGCCAAGCGCGGTTGTTACGCCGAGCGACTGGATCGAGTAGAAACTGTCCAGCAGCGGTGCGGTGTTGGCTGGCGCCAATGCCAGCACGGCTTTATCCACCACAGCCAGCGAGACATCTGCCGCGATTGGCTTGCCGTTGAGGTCTTTGGTTTTAATGGTGTAGGTCACCTCATCGCCGGGACCTGCTGTTTCTGTATCCGCTGAGACAGAAACAGCGAGCGTCTTTTGCTTGGTGTCAATATTAATTTTTGTCATGCCAATTTTGAAGTCTGGCGCTCCGCTATTTTCTGCTCCGCTGATAACGACGACAGAGAGGTAGGCGATGGGCGCCATTTCATCGCTGATGGGCAGTTTGTAAATGGCGCTGTTGCCTTCAATTTGAATCACTTCCTGCTGGTAGATGTGACCGCGTTCATAGGTGACGAGCGCGTACACTTTTTCCTGAAACGGCTGGGCGATGAGGATTTCAGCCGTGTCGCCAGGCTCGTACATATCCTTGTCGGCAATCAGGTTGAAGGCGCGGTCATTGGTCTGCCGCCAGGTAATCTCTCCCTTGCTGGCTATCCAGATATAGGTGGATGCTTGATGTGTGTTTCCTTTTGAATCGCCGACAGTGACCAGCGCTTTGTAGACCCCGCCTTTGGCTGGGATAAATTCCACCCGCGCCATGCCGTCTGCGTCTGTAACTGCCTCCTGTTTGCCAGCGGGAATTTCCTTAACCGTCGTGACCCACTGCAACTGTCCCTGCTCGTCTTTCTCTTGCACGCTGAACCACTGCCGTTCCACAAAATCCACCGTCACCTTTTGCCCCGCCATCGGCTTGGAATCCCAATCGAGAACGACGAGGTTGAATGGCTGGGCTTCGCCCTCTTTGCCGATATATTTCTCCGAGCGAATGCCCGCGTAATATTCAGATTGATGGACAACGACGCTGGTTCCGCCGCTGACGGTGTTGCCCGCCACGTCGGTGACGTTGGCGTAAAACTTCATTTGTTGGCTGATTTTGTTTTCGCTGCCACCAAAAGTTTGTTGTAGATTGAAGTGACCGTTTTTATCGGTGACGCCTTTGCCTTCATTTACGGTGTCGTTGTTCATGCTTGGGTTGGGCTCCCAGTATAAATCGCGATCCCAGTCCATAAAACTGAATTGGCTGTATTTGGCGGCGGGTGTGAAATAATAGGTTGAAGATTCTACAAACCAGTCTGTGCGCGCATTTTTTAAAATTCCGCCAGAGTAGTATTTTGCATCCAACCCAAAGGTGACTGAGCCGCCCGCCAAAATTGCGGGTTGATCGGGCGCTGCGCTCACCTCAAACTCAGGTTTTTTATATTCTGCAATATTAAATCCCACCGAACTGATGGGCGCTTCATCCAGCGCGGAACTGCGATAGGCGTAGATCGTGTACGAGCCTAGCGATACCTCCTGTTCCAGTGTTATCTTTCCGCTAAAACTGCCTTGCGCGGTGACTGGCACATAGCCCGAAAATATCTTCTTTCCCCATTGTTCGGCAACCACATACACCTGTTTTTCCTGCGGCAGGCTGTAGTGCAGGTCGTCATTCATCCGCAGAATGCCCTTGAAGAAGACCTCTTGATTGGGGCGGTACACTGCCCTATCGGTGTATAAATATCCAAACAGACTGGCGGTGGCGTTGTAATAATTTTCGTAAATGCCAAATTCGCCGGCAGAAACGCCGCTGCCCCAATAGAGCGCGGTGAAAGCGAAATGCCCTGCGCTTTCGGTTAGTGCGTAATTTGCCGACTGCATGTTTTTCGCATAGGCAACCCCGTCCTTGTTCGTGGTTGTCTCTCCAATTTTTTTAAGCTTTTCATTGTAAAACGTGACGACCACATTCTCTTGCGGCACACCGCTTTCCAGGTCTGTCACCCAAGCCAGCGCTTCTGTTGAAGTGGCTTTAAGGGTGATATTGTCTGTGGCAATTAAAAACAGGTTGCCTTGTATGAAATTGCCTTCGTATGGAAGTGACTGGCTTTTTAGCCCAATAAAATAATATCCTGTTGTAAGCGGGCTTCCCTGTTCGTCAAACTTGAGTAGTTGGCGCTGGAGTTCGTTTCGTGTTGTGCCTGCGTTAATCTTCCATTCGCGCACCGCGCTGACTTTTGGCGTGAAACTGGTTGGCGAAACATCGCCTCGGCTTAGGCTGCCAAATTCTTCCAGAGTCAGTGGGTGAATGGAAATAGCCGCATCGTCAATATTTAGGTACTCAAAATAAACTTCCTGCGTCCCGCCTTTGGCGCGATAGACCAACGGTGTCCAGGGCAGGACAATTTGCGCGTAGGGGGCATAGTCTCCATTCTTGAAGGCGTACGATATTTCATCTTTGATGGTGTTGCCGTAGGGGTCTTGCATGCCTGGCAAAATTCGCACGACATACTCTGTGGCGGGCGCAAGCCCGTTAATGGTTAAATTTTTAGCGTACTCGTTGTAATACCAATCTGCTTCACCTGGGAGGGCAGGTGAAATATTGACCCTGCCCTTCATGCTCTCAAAATTCATGGGCGAGGCAAAATTGATGGTGATGCCTGAAGTATAGCCGTCTTGCGAATCTGCCAGAGGAAAGACACTCATCACCGAAGGCAGTGTGACAGTGGAAAATTTTACAGCCAGACCTTCTTTGAGTGCGCCGCCGTCACTTGCCTGTGCGCTTTTGGCGAGGCGCAACTCGTAAAAACTGGCAATTTTGAACTTCCCCTCTGGCGCAACCTGAAGTTCTGTGGAGGTTGCATCCCACGCGAAATTTAGCGCAAAGGGTTGTTGAGTCTCACGGTTGATCAGCGTTACTGCGCTTTCAACACTTTTTTGGTTCATCGGTTGTAGAAAGGTGATGATGAAGGTTTGATCCAGCCGCACGTCCCGCACTTCATCGGTTGGGTTTTCAGCCCCGTCTTTCAGTGCGAAATTCGAGAGGATGGGCGCGCGAGTCTCGAACTGCCAGTTGAACGAATCTTCCAGCGCATTGCCGAGCGTGTCCTTGAAGCCCTTTTCAACGCTTACCTGGTAATTGGTTCCACTTAATAAAATTTGATCTGGCTGAAAAACATACACCGTTGAATTAACCCATTCGCCTTTGCCTTTAACTTCGGGTTGAAAGGTTAATGGCTGGGGCAGTTTGTTTTGCTCTTCAATAATACCCAGCGGGACAACAGGGTGATTAAAAATAACAGTGATGCTGGTGGTCAAATCAACTTCGAGGGTGTCGGCGGCGGGAAAGACCTGTGCGACAGAAAGAGTTTCCATGGTTTTAAATTCAACCTCAATTTGCTTGGTCGCCATTGTGCCGTCTTGGGCGGCGGCTTGGGTGAAGGCGGCAGTGTAGGCTGTGCCAGGCTCCAGCGGAGAGTCCGGGGTGAAGATTAGGGTTTGGGCGTTGTCCCAAGTCAGTTGCCCAGAGACAGTCCCCAGAGCCTGCCCTGAGCCTGCCGAAGGGTTGGCAAAGAAGGAGAACGAGCCGCCCGTTTTATCCATATCCATTTCGCTGTCGAATTGAATCTGAATCGAATCGGACAATTCGAGCCTTTCGCCTTCGGCTGGAATTTGCGCCACCACCCGTGGACCTGTTGCCTGTGGTTGGATAGAAAGGGAGGCTCTGTTGGAAAATATATTTTTTGAAAATGCGAGCGCCAATGCAATGCCGACAATGACGGTAAAAATGCCGAGTGCGCTTAAAAGTTTTTGGTTCATGCCTGTCTCCCGAATTCACACTTTTTACCACGAAGCGCCACGAGGGGCACAACGAAAATTTTTGTGAACCTTTGTGGTTTTTAGTCTTGCCAATCTAATTGTAAGACGGTTTTCGGTTTTGGAATGTTCCTGTTCTCTGGCAAATAGGTCATGGATATTTTCCTTGCAGTAATTCCACTTCATCGGGTAAGATAGCGCCCATTAAGGACTTCTACAAACTGATGAAAATAACTTTGAACTGCATCTGTATTCGGCGGGGTTTCTAACCACCGCCTCTATCCAAGAGCAAACGGCTGTCTGCCGTAGACGGTGGGTCTGAACCCCGCAAATCTCCAAGTCGCCTAGCGCGGCTGATTTGCATCCACCGTCTGCGTGTTGGGAATCTCCCAACTTGCAGACAGCCGTTTTGTTTTTTAATCTCGAATTTTCAACCATAAAGGTTAAAGGCTTTTTCTTTTTGACCCTTTGTCTCCTTCGTGGTTGAAATAAGGGAAACCAACTTTATCCAGGAGAGTCTCAAATGAAAGTCGCAAACAACGTAACTGAATTAATTGGCAATACGCCGCTTGTCCGCTTGAACCGCGTCACCGAAGGCGCAAAAGCCGAAGTGCTTGCTAAACTGGAATTTTACAATCCCGCTCACTCGGTCAAAGATCGCATTGGCGCGGCGATGATTGACGCGGGCGAGAAGGCGGGCTTAATCACCAAAGACACGGTGATTGTTGAGCCGACCAGCGGCAACACGGGCATTGCGCTGGCAATGGTCGCCGCCGCGCGCGGATACAAAATCATCCTGACCATGCCCGAATCCATGAGCAAGGAACGCCGCATGTTGCTGAGAGCCTACGGCGCGGAATTGGTTTTGACTCCCGCCGCCGATGGCATGGGCGGAGCCATTCGCAGGGCGGAGGAAATCGCCGCCTCTGACCCGCAGAAATATTTCCTGCCGCAGCAGTTCAAAAATTTGGCGAATCCCGAAATTCACCGCAAGACCACTGCCGAGGAAATCTGGCGCGACACCGAGGGCAAGGTGGATTTTCTGGTGGCGGGCATCGGCACGGGCGGAACCATTACAGGCACAAGCGAGGTTCTCAAAGCCCGCAAGCCGTCCTTCAAGGCGATTGCTGTTGAGCCAGACGCTTCCCCCGTTTTGTCGGGCGGCGTGAAGGGAGCGCATCCCATTCAGGGCATCGGCGCGGGTTTTGTGCCAGACGTGTTGAACACCAAAATCTACGATGAAATTATCCGCGTGAAAGCCGACGACGCTTTTGCCACTGCCCGCCGCATGGCGAAAGAGGAAGGTCTGCTGGTTGGGATTTCATCGGGCGCGGCAACCTGGGCGGCTTTGCAAATTGCCAGCCGCGCCGAGAACGCAGGCAAAATCATCGTGGTCATCATCCCATCGTTTGGCGAGCGGTACTTGTCCACGCCGCTCTTTGCTGATTTGGCGGAATGATTTTTGTTTCACCTTGATGAACGGAGATGAACAAAGATTTTTGAAAAAAAACCCGTCCATCTTTGTTCATCTCTGGTGAATAAGTTTGTGTAAAGCGAGAAGAAAATGTTCAAAATTATTCGAGAAGATATTCAGTCCGTTTTAGATCGTGATCCCGCCGCCCGCAATGCCTTCGAGGTCATGCTGTGCTACCCTGGCTTGCACGCCGTTTGGACTCATCGCGTCACCCATAAACTTTGGAAGAGCAACTTCAAACTTCTAGCGCGCTGGCTTTCGCAAACCGCCCGCAGCCTGACGGGCATTGAAATTCACCCCGGCGCAACCATCGGGCATAATTTTTTCATTGATCACGGCATGGGCGTGGTCATCGGTGAGACCGCTGAAATTGGGGATAACGTCACCTTGTATCACGGCGTGACATTGGGCGGCACGAGTCTGCAAAAAGCCAAGCGGCATCCCACCATTGAAGATCATGTGGTGATTGGCGCGGGCGCGAAGGTTTTGGGAGCCATCACCATCGGCGCTCATAGCCGCATTGGCGCGAATGCTGTCGTCGTCAAGCCGTCCCCGCCCAACTCGGTGATTATCGGCGTGCCGGGGCAGGTCGTTCTCCGCAGCCACGATCAAGACAACAAGCCCGACCTTGAACATGGACTTTTGCCCGACACTATTGGTGAAACCTTGTCTGCTTTGGTGGCGCATGTGGAAAAACTGGAAAAACGGCTGGACGGTCACACAGTTTCGCCCGCGCTGCACGTTTCCGATCACGGCGTTTGGCATGGGGGAGATTTTGCAATTTAAGTTGGAGTTTTAGCCACTTTCTTAATTGTGACATTTGTTACTTGAATAGTAAGCCCTGCCTTACAATAATGAAAGGTAGGAGCAATGAACCAAAGACCGTAATTGGTCGCTTTTCCCTTTGGGGGATCAGTCTTTGGGGAGCGAATAGCGAAACCGACTTGGGTGGTCGGTTTTTGTTTATTTTAAAGTAGAAATATTTTTAGAAATTTGTGAAGAACTGAATAGTGTATTTGTTTTGGAAGCGAAGATCCAGAGACCGTACTTGGTCGCTTTTCCCTTTGGGGATCAGTCTTTGGGGAGCAAATAGCGAAACCGTCCCCCTGGGTCGGTTTTTATTTTTTATGGCTATGGTGACAAGGAGGCAAAATATTGAAAATCTAATGACCGTGTTTTTGTTTTGGTATGCCAGACAGGCAAAGTTTTTTAAAACCAGAAGGGCTGGGCGAAGGCTTTAATTTCATTGCATCTGATTTCATGAGGAGAAAATAAAATGGAAATGAAATCGAGTAAATTAAGTTTTTGGATGGGTGTATTTTTGTTGTTTTCCATGCTTGTTGGAATGGCAATTCCCGCGCAGGCTGTTCGTGCGGCAGGCATCACGGTTTGCGCTTCCGAGTGTGATTACGCAACCGTTCAGGATGCAATCAACGCTGCCAGTGAAGGGGATACGATTAACATCGCTGCGGAAACATTCAATATCGGCAGCACCATTACCGTGAATAAAGGCGTTACCTTGCTGGGACCTGACGGCGGCGGGGCGGTTTTGCAGGGGACAAATTCAGCCGCAGTCTCGATTCTGGAAATCACTTCCAGTAATGTGATTCTCCAAAATTTGGAGATTACCCATGCTGCGCTTACCCCCGGTTTGCCCAGCCCCTGGAACGAGTTATCCAACAGCCTTGTCCGTATTCCCAGCGGCGTGGGAATGTCTGGGATTGTGATTACGGGCAATACGATCTATGTGCCGGCGCAGTCGGGCGCCATGAGCGGCTGGAATGGCGTGGCTATCGCCACTGGCAGCAACACCGTCTCTGGCTTGAATATCTCCGGTAATACAATTTACAACACCCGCAATGGCATTGTGACTCATTACAATAATTCTGTCACCATTAGCGGCAATACGATTTACAACACCAAGGGCGGGATTATGAATTACACCGGTTCTCAGGCAGATGCAGACCACCGGGTGATGAGCAACAACTCATGGACATCAGCCCACAACGAATGGGATATTGTGTGGAACTCCGGCGGCGGACCTTATCAACCTGACTATACTCAGAGCGTTTTGGCGCTTTCCGATGCCAACAATGACGCGTATGTCCTCAGCCTGATGACAACCGGAAACTTGTCCTTATTGACTGGCAATCGCAGTCACGTCTTTGTGAATGCCACAACTGGCACGACTACTGTGCATCCAGCCAACGGCAATCAAAACAAGCCCTACGCAACCATCCAACTTGGCGTGGATGCAGTTGTGCCGGGCGGCGCCGTCTATGTGGCGGCTGGGGCGTATGCAGAAAGCCCAAATATTGCCAAGCCGCTTACGTTTGCAGGCGCTCAATATGATGTGGATGTCAGCAGCCGCACAGCCGCTGGCTCTGGCGAAGCCAGCATTCAGGGGTTGGTGACCGTCAATGCCAGCGATGTGAACCTCAACGGTTTCACGCTCACAAACCCTGGTCAGACGTATGCGCTATCCATTACCCCAAGCTCCAGCAATGTTGCTGTCACCTACAACATCGTTGATACGGTTGGCGCTGTGGGGCTTGCTCAAAATGTGCATTCAATCGTGTTCCAAAACGGCGCAGACGCGGTGACGATTGCACACAACCTCTTCAACAATATTAAAGCCAGTACCAAGAGCGCCAGCGCCATCGGTGTACTTGATTCGCTGAGCGCCAACTCAAGCACCGGTTTGCAGATTCAGGACAATACTTTCACCGACATCGTCAGTGGGACGAAGGGCGCTTATGGCGTCATTCTCAACAATGCGGCGGGCGTGCCAAACGCGGTCATTTCGGGGAATACATTCTCCGCCCTGAGCGGCGGCTGGACTCATGCGATTGGGTTGGAAGGTCCGACACCCAATGTCTCTGTGACCGACAATGTTTTCAGCGGTCTCACTGCCGCTGGCGCTGATAACGCCGCCATTCTCTTTGAGAAGAATCCCAGCGGTGATACGGTTGCGGTTTCGCACAATCAATTCAACGGTACCGGGTTCTACGGTGTGGCTGTTCATCCGAATGACCTGCCCGGCGGAGCCAATGGCTATACCTACATTGTGAACGCCGAAAACAACTGGTGGAACTCCGATTCGGGACCTGGAAGCGTAGCCTCTGGTTCAGGCGCATTGGTCGGTCCGAATGTGGATTACAGCCCCTGGTGCGCGGATGCCGCTTGCGCGACCTTTGCCCAGGAGCCGTCCCCGCTAAAAGTTGAGGTGAAGGATAGTCAGGGCGACCCGATTGCGGGCGCAACGATTATTTATGCCGTCGGCAGCCCCAATGCGGGCTGGCAGACTTTTGGCATTACTGGCGTGGACGGTACGGTCAGCAGAAGTGATGTGACTGTCGGCACGACCTATCATTTCTACGCCCAGTACAACGCCTCGACATCGCTCCAGCAATCGGTGGTTTATGACGGCGATGATCTGGTAACCTTCCAAACTGTATCGGTCAAGGTCAAGGCAGAAACCTGCCCCGGCGTTGCGCTTCAGGGCGCGATGGTTATCTACGGCAGCGTCAATGGCGGATTTTTGACCTTTGGCACAACGGGCAGCGATGGCTTGGTCTCGAAGGAACTGTTCCCTGGCTACGAGCGGACGTTCTACGCCCATTACAACAACACCCAATCAGCCCTGCAAACGGTCACGGTGGTGGGTCAGATTGACCCGTTGGTGATCTTCAAAACCACCGCGTTATCGCTCTATTCCAGCGGACAAATTCTTCATGGCAGCGCCAACGGCGGCTGGTACACATTCACCAAGCCGACAATGGAGATGTTCGCCAGCACACGCACATTCAAGATCAACGGCGTGGAAATGCCCATTGAGATCAGCGGTTGCTCGATGAGCAAAGCCGTGAACTTCCTCAAACTTAAGGATCACAGCGGTCAGCCGTTGGCGGGCGGCACGGCTCGCGGTGGATATGGCTCCAACTTCTCTACATGGCATGTGGCTGGTTCGACGGATGCCAACGGCTTGTTGGTTGAGTTGCGCGATGCATCCAGCGCGCCCACCAGCATGTCTTATGAGATGACTTACAACGGCACCACGCAGGTCAAGACTCAGGATGTCTCGATCAATTCGGTGTTTGAATTCCAGACCAGTCTCGTCAATATGCGCCTGCAAACCTGTGATGGAGGCGGGCTGGCGAATGGGTCTGTCCGCTACGGAATTGGCAGCGCCTACACCACCTGGTGGTTCCCCGGCGGCGCGACCAATGCCAACGGTGATACCTCGGCGGAGTTCTTCCCCGGTACTTACTCGTTTGAAATGCAGTATCAAGGCACAGCCGAGTCGAAGTTGAATGTCACTTTGCCCGCTTCCTCACCGGTGGTGTGGAACGCCACCAAAGTTACCCTTCAATACGCGGGGCAGATTTCCTACGGCGGCGCGGCTGGACAAGGCGCTTGGTTTACCAAGCCTTCGACGAATCTTCTGCCTGGTGGACCGTACAAATTCCACTTCCAGAGTCCCGAAGGCGGTTTGCTCGACCTTTCGTGGAGCGGCTGTAATTACACTGCCAGCGTTGCAACGGTCAAATTGTTGAATAGCGCAGGCGCGGGCATTGCGGGCGCAACCGCGCAATATTACGACGGCGGTTGGAAGAATATTCCCGGCACGACTGATGCGGCTGGACTTTTGCCTGTTGCCATCCCCGGACTAAAAGGCAACCTGACCTTTGCCGTCAATTATGGCGGGGCGCGAATCCAGAAATCGCAGAACATTGCGGCGGATTCAATTGTCACCTTCCAGACCAAAGCCGTGACGATGAAATTGCTTGATTCAACGGGTGCTGTATTGGCGGGCGGCGCGGAATATTACGCGGGAGGTTGGAAAGCCTTTGGCGGCGGAACCACCACCGCCAGCATGGAACTGCTCCCAGCCACGTACCCGTTCAGGGTCTCGTACGGCGGAGCCAGTCTCCAGAAGAATCAGGACGTGGGCGCGAATCCCAATGTGGAATTTGCCACTGTTCCCGTGACCTTCACCCTGTTCGACTCGCTGAATAACCCGATTGCAGATGCGGGCGCCGACTATTATGCCAGCGGATGGAAGACCTTCGGCGGCGGCAAGACTCCCGCCACGCTGGAACTCCTGCCGACGACCTACCCCTT
>DYML01000041.1:11822-21425 GCA_020721605.1 Anaerolinea thermophila | reverse complement strand
CCCTGCGGGGAGGGAAAGCGGCAAATTCCTTTCCAATGGCTATTGACTCTGCGTGTGATTTGCGATATATTTTGTGGTAGTACCACTACTAAATAACGTATTTATGTAGTGTTACTGATTGCAGGTTCGTTTCTCCCTCGGTGTTTTCGGGGCGCGTATCGCCCCGCACAATAAGATTTACCAAAAAAAGGAGAAGGAAGTAAGATGAACAAACTATTTAGTTTTATGCTCATTGCCATGTTTTTGCTGGCAGCCTGCGCTCCGGCGGCTGCCCCCTCTGCCCCAGAAGCAGCCGCCCCAGAGGCAGCCGCAACTGAAGCGGCAACCGAAGCAGCAGCCGCTCCCGCCGCTGCCGACCCATGCTCGGCAGAGTCTTTGGCTTCTGCGCCCGCCGCGCTGGTTGGCTTGGCAGAACCGATCACGGTTGCGGTTGTTCGCAACCTGCCGTCTGACGATCACACCAAGCAATTTTTGGATGGCGCCCGCACTATGGGCGAATCGTTGGGCTTTGTCGTGGATACTTTCATTGCAGACAATGACGATGCGAAGTTTCAGGAACTTGTTGCCCAGGCAATTGAAAAGGGCTACGATGGTTTGATCATCTCGCACGGCAAGAAGGATTATTCCTACGATATGTTGAAGCCCGCTGTTGATAAAGGCATCAATGTTGTCACCTTCGACACCGTCATTGAAAAAGACGGTCAGACCCTGCCAGAAATCACCACCACCTTCCAGGACGACTTCAAACTGGCTGAATTGTCCCTCAGCGAAATTGTCGCTCTCAAGACCGATGGTTCGCCCGCGCGCATAATTAAACTGTGGTGGGGACCTGGTGTTCCTCCGCTTGACCGCCGCGAAACCGTCTATCAGAAATTCCTCGAAGAAGGCAAGATCGAAACCCTCGAAACCGTTGGTCCTTCAAACTTCCAGGATGTTCAGGGCGATATTGCCGCCAAAGTTGGCGCTTTGCTCGCCAAATACCCAGAAGGCACAGTAGATGCCATTTGGGGTTCATGGGACGAAATGGCGAAGGGCGCTTACACCGCGCTTAAGGATTCTGGTCGCACCGACATCAAGTTGATCTCGATTGACGTTTCCAATCAGGATATGAACCTGATGCGCGAAGAAGGCTCGGTCTGGCTTTCCACCGCTGCGGTAGACCCCGCTCTGATCGGCATGGTTGATATGCGCCTGCTCGCCAAATCTTTCGCCGGTGAAGAACTTCCTGCCAACTATGACTTGGAAGCCAAACTGGTCAAGGGTTCTCAACTCAAACCCGATACCAACATGCTCAATCTCAAAGACGTAATTGAAGGCTGGGGCAAGTCCGACGCCTTTCTTGAGCCATGGATGGAACAAATGGCAGGTTGTTACGTAAAATAGTATCCGCCGCCGTATCTCCAGATTTTTTACTGGGCGGTTCCCTGATCTAAAAAAAGAGAGGATTGGCGCCCCCAATCCTCTCTTTTCATAAAAATAGACCTTTTGCCTAAGTGTTTGCAAACCCGCTCCCTTAAACTTCTGCAAGAGGTTTCGTCAAAATACGGTATTATTCCTCAAACTCGAATTGGAGGTGTACCATCGAAGCACCGCAAAAAAATCACTTAAGCATGACCAATATTGCCATTGAATTTCCCGGCGTGAAGGCGCTTTCAGGGGTGGATTTTGAAGTGGAAACAGGCGCAATCCACGCGCTGATTGGCGCCAATGGGGCGGGTAAATCTACCCTGATGAAGATTTTGGCAGGCGCTTACGACCATTACAGCGGCGAGATTATGATTGACGGCAAGCAGGTTCAAATTCGCACACCGCGCGCCGCAAAACAACTCGGTATTGAAATTGTCTACCAAGAGGTAGATACCGCGCTGGTTCCCTATCTTTCAATTGCTGAAAACATCATGCTGGACGTGATGGTGAACCGCATGGGGCGCCGTCACTTTGTGCGCTGGGGAGAAGTTCATCAGTCGGCGCGTAAGGTGCTGGAACGAATGGGGGTCAAGTTAGACACGCGCGAGTTGGTGCAAAACTTAACTCTGGCGCAAAAGCAAATGGTCTTAATTGCCCGCGCTTTGGCGGAAGACGCCCGTTTTTTGGTGTTAGACGAACCCACTGCGCCGCTTTCCATCTCTGAAACGCAAGACCTTTTTCGTTTAATGAAAGACCTGGCGTACAATCACAATGTTGGCGTGGTCTTTATCTCTCACCGTTTGCCAGAGATTTTTGAAATTTGCGAGCGGGTCACTATTTTGCGTGATGGGCAGGTTGTCATTCATTCGCCGGTTTCCAATGTGCGCCCCTTGCAGGTGATTGAACTCATGCTGGGACACCGCTTCGATGAAACCTACCCCAAGACAAAAGTTGAAATTGGCGAAAAGATTTTTGAAGTGAATAACCTTTCCGCCGATAACGGGGCAGTACAGAATGCCAGTTTATATGTGCGGGCAGGTGAAATTGTTGGGGTGGCGGGCTTGGTGGGCGCAGGCAAAACCGAATTAAGTAAGGCGCTTTTTGGGGCGCTGCCTGCCAAGAGCGGAGAAACTTATCTAAAAGGTAAAAAAATATCGGTTCGCACGCCATTTGAGGCGGTTCAACATGGGCTGGCGCTGGTGCCAGAGGAACGCCGCAAGGAAGGGGTGCTGGTGGAGGAGCCGGTTTACATTAATTTATCGGCTGCCAGTTTAAGCGTTTTTTGCGCCGCGCTGGATTTTGTGCGCGGCGGCGCTGAACGCGCATCTGCCCGCAAGGTGATTGGCGATCTGGGCATTAAAACGCCTTCTGAATATCAAAAGGTGGCTTATCTTTCTGGCGGCAATCAACAGAAAGTTGCAGTGGGCAAATGGTTAATTACCGATGCCGAGATATACATCTTTGATGAACCAACCAAAGGCGTAGACGTGGGCGCCAAGCACGAGATATTTGAACTAATTGGCAGGTTGGTTGCCGCTGGCAAAGGCGTTATTTATGCCTCCTGCGAACTGGCTGAAATTATGGGCATTACAGACCGCACCTATGTTATGTATGACCATGCCATCGTCAAAGAATTGGTGACAGCCGAAACCAATGAAGCAGAAATCCTTTTCTATTCCACCGGAGGCAAATAAACTCATGGATGTTGGCGCTTTATCCAAAAATAAAACTCAAAAAGAAAAGGGAAGTACCATTGCCCTTAATTTTCTAACCAAGTGGGGAACAATTTTAACCATTCTGGTTTTGGTGGCTTTCTTTGCCATTACCATGCCGTCCTTTATTAAACCCTCCAACCTGCTGACCATTCTGCGCAGTATTTCCATTGTGACGGTCATTGCCACAGGCATCACCATTTCACTCACCGTTAACGGCTTTGATCTTTCGGTGGGCTCCATTGCCACCTTTGCCGATTCGCTGGTGATCTCGGCTTTTGTTTGGTACGAATTTGGCGCAGTGCCGGCAATTCTCTTTGCTTTGGGCGGCACTTTGTTGGTGGGCTTGGCAAATGCCTTTCTCATTGTGAAACTTCGCATTCCCGATTTGCTGGCTACCCTCTCCATGTTATTCATCATTGAAGGTGTGGCTATGACGTACACCGGCGGCGGCTCCATTAGTGAAGGGATGCCGCGCCTGGACGGCACCGAAACCTTTGGCAAAATTGACCTGGTCTTCAAGTCACTGGGTTCGGCGCCCTGGATCATCATCATTATGCTGGCAGTGGTTGCTGTTGTGCATATTTTTCTAAATTACACCAAGCACGGGCGCTACTTGTATGTGGTCGGTGGAAATTTGGAAGCCGCCCGCCTTTCAGGTATTCCCGTAGATCGCTATCGTATGCTTGCCTATATTCTTTCTTCCATGCTGGCGGCATTGGGCGGAATTATCCTCGCCTCGCGTATTGGCTCGGCGCAGATCAACGCGGGCGCGGGCTACCTCATGCCGGCAGTGGCTGCCGCTTACATTGGGTTTAGCGTGGGCGGCGCCGGGCGTCCAAACGCATTTGGCACTCTGATGGGCGCCGTGTTGGTGGGTGTGCTGGAAAACGGTTTGGTGATGATGTCTGTGCCGTATTATTCCCTTAATATCGTCAAGGGGCTTGTTTTGGCGCTTGCCCTCGCTTCCACTTATTTTCGTAAACGCTAGCGCCCACCGCGCTGTGTCTATCCCTATTTTGGAGAAAAAAATAATGTCTCAGTTTGACCAATATTTTCTAATGAAACCCGCAGATGTAGTTGATTATGCGCGTGAAAAATTGGATTTCTTCCCCAAGGATGCCGACCTGGAATGTTCTGAAATTGGGGACGGCAACATCAATTTCATCTTTCGCGTGTGGGACCGCAACAGCGGCAAATCGGTGGTCATTAAACAGGCAGGAACCACCGCCCGCATTTCTGAAGACTTTGTCCTTTCTACTGACCGCAACCGCATTGAGTCAGAAATTTTAATTTTGGAAGAAAAACTCGCTTCCGGCTTGGTGCCGCTGATCTACAAATATGACGAAACCATGTCCTGCTGCGCCATGGAAGACCTATCCGATTATGTCATTATGCGCCGCGCTTTGATGGAGCATAAAACCTTCCCGCTCTTTGCCGACCATATCACCACCTTCATGGCAAACACCCTGCTGATGACCACCGACGTGGTGATGAATCACCAGCAGAAAAAAGAGATGGTCAAGCGTTATACCAACCCCGAACTGTGCGAAATTACCGAAGACCTGGTTTACACCGAACCTTTCAACGATTACAAAGGACGCAACGATGTCTTTCCGCCCAACCTGGATTGGGTGAAAGAAAATGTTTACAACAACGCTTCACTGCGCCTGGAAGCCGCCAAACTTAAATTTGAATTTTTAACCAACACCCAGTCGCTCATTCATGGTGACTTGCACACGGGTTCCATTTTTATCAAACCCGAATCAACCAAAATTATTGACCCCGAATTTGCCTTTTATGGTCCCATTGGCTACGACACAGGCAACATTGTTGCCAACTTAATTTTCGCCTGGGCAAATGGAGATGCCACCATTGCCGACCCCGCCGAGCGCGCTGTTTTTTGCGGCTGGGTCGAAGAGACCATTGTGCAGGTGGTGGATATGTTCAACCAAAAATTCCTTGCCGTTTGGCAGGCAAATGTGACCGAAATTTTAGCCAAAGAGCCAGGCTTCGACCGCTGGTATCTTGCTACCGTCATGCGCGATACCGCAGGCGTAGCCGGCTTGGAACTGTTCCGCCGCACGCTTGGGCTGGCGCATGTTAAAGATATTACCTCCATTGCAGACCAAGCGGCGCGCATCCGCGCTGAACGTATTTGCCTGAGCGTTGCCGAGCGTTACATTAAACAGCGCGGCGAATATCAGACTGGCGCAGACTTCTTAAATACAGTTAAGCAGTTTGCTGCTCAATTTCCGCGTAGTTAGTGTGCGGTTTTAAATCTCATGCTTAATTCCGAATCCATACTTGCCATTCAAAGCGTGCGCCTCGATCACGTCAACAACGCCATTATTTTGCTCGACCAAACCTTGATTCCAAATGAGACCAAATATCTCACCCTGACCACACAGGAAGAAGTTTGGGAGGCGATCTACGAACTGCGCGTGCGCGGTGCGCCCGCCATTGGCATTGCTGCTGGTTTTGGGTTGTATTTGGCAGCCAAAAATATTGCCGCCAACCTGGAACCCACTGGCGCATTCGATGTTTTTTACACATCCTTCCAGCAGGCGAAGGCTTATTTGGCATCTTCTCGCCCCACCGCTGTGAATCTCTTTTGGGCATTGGATCGGCTGGATGCCTGCGCTAAAGCCAATGCCCACCTTCCCCTGGCTGAGATTGTCTCCGCTTTGCGTTTGGAAGCCCAGTCAATTCGAGATGAAGATGAACAGGTTTGCAAATCACTAGGCGAATACGGGCTGTCTTTGCTAAAGCCTCAAATGGGTTTGCTGACGCATTGCAACGCGGGAACGCTGGCAACCGCCCGTTACGGCACAGCAACTGCGCCCATGTATTTGGGGCAAGAGCGCGGCTATCACTTTCGCGTTTTTGCCGATGAAACCCGCCCACTTTTGCAAGGCGGGCGGCTGACCACATTTGAACTACAATCTGCCGGTATTGATGTGACCCTGATCTGCGATAACATGGCTTCGATTGTGATGAAGAACGGCTGGGTGCAGGCAGTGCTGGTGGGCTGTGATCGTGTGGCTGCCAATGGAGATGCAGCAAACAAAATTGGCACATCGGGCGTGGCAATTTTGGCTAAATATTACGGCATTCCCTTTTATGTGTTTGCGCCAACCTCCACCATTGATTTAAAATGCGCCACCGGCGCAGAGATTGAGATCGAATTACGTAACCCCGACGAGGTGACAAAGAAATGGTATGCCCGCCCAATGGCTCCGGAAGGAGTTAATGCCTATAACCCTGCTTTTGATGTCACCGACCAGCATTTGATTACCGCTATCATCACCGAAAACGGAATTGCTTACCCGCCCTACGTCGAAACTTTGCCTGCCATGTTACGCTAGCCAAAAAGGCAGCCTGTCTTTTTGCAGGTGGACTATAAAAAAGCGCGCCCATTTGGGCGCGCTTTTTTTATAAAATGAGCCTATCATCTTAAAAGATAGCAAAAGATGATTGCCGCCTGTTCGCCTCGAAATATTAGGCGTTTGCAGTTTGTCCCTCGTTCAAAAAGGATTGTGCCAACTTGCGAATTTCGCTCACGCTTTCTGTTTCCAGCGCCTGTTTTGCCAGCAAGCCAACTTTAACGCTGTCTACGGCGCGGATGATGGACTTGGTGAGTGGAATGCCGCCAGGGTTGAGGCTAAGTTCATCTACCCCCAGCCCCACCAAAATGGGCGCAGCCAGCGGGCTGCCTGCCAATTCTCCGCACACGCCAACCCATTTTCCTTCTGCGTGGGCAGATTTCACCACTTGGGCAATGAGTTGCAAAATTGCAGGGTGTAGGGCATCTGCCATATCTGCGAGAAGCGGGTTGCCGCGCTCGGCAGCCAGGGTGTATTGGGTTAAGTCGTTGGTGCCAATGCTGAAGAAATCCACCTCACGCGCCAGAATATTACTGAGCAATGCTGCGGATGGAATTTCGACCATGATGCCGGTTTCGATGGGCCAGGCGTGTGGCAGGTTTTCTTCGGTTAGTTGTTGATGCGCTTTTGCAAGCAGGGCGCGCGCCTGCCGTACTTCGTCTACATTGGCAATCATGGGGAACATGATGCGAAATTGAAAATCGTCTGCGGCTCTGAGGATGGCGCGTAGTTGTGTAATAAACAGCGCTTCGTTGCGCAGGCTCATGCGAATGGCGCGCACGCCTAAAAATGGGTTTGATTCTGGCGGCAATTGAATGTAGGGAACTTCCTTGTCTCCGCCTACATCCAGCGTGCGCACGGTAACAGGGCGGTCGCCCATCACCGCGCCAATTTGGCGCAGAACGGTCAGTTGTTCGCTTTCGCTGGGCGGGGTTTCGCGGGTTAGGAATAAAAATTCTGTGCGCAGCAACCCAATGCCGTCGGCTCCGTTTTTAACCGCGTTCTGCGCGTCTTGCACATTGCCGATGTTTGCAAATACTTCTATGTGATGCCCGTCTTGGGTTTGGGCGGCGGCGTGACTGGTTTGTAAAAGTTTCTGGCGTGATTCCAGCCAGGCGCTGCGGCGCGCCTGCAGTTCGGCTTGAATGGCGGGTGGCGGTGTTACCCAAACCTTTCCGCCAAATCCATCCAACGCCAGGGGAGTTCCCAGCGGCAGGTGTTCCAAACTGGGGCTGGCGCTGGAGACGGCAGGAATGCCCAAGGCGCGCGCCAGAATGGCGCTGTGCGAGGTAGGTCCGCCGCCGATGGTGATGATTCCTAAAATCTTGGTCATGTCTAACTGAGCGGTTTCGGTGGGGGTTATATCTTGTGCAAAGAGAATGGCGGGTTCTGTTAAGACAACGGCAGAGGCGGCGGCTTTGCCTGCCAGCGCAAACAGCACCTGGCTGCCAACATCTTCCACATCTACGGCGCGTTGTTGCAGGTAGGGGTCGTCTAGTGCGCGGTAGGATGCAGCAGTGTGGGCGATGGTTTCATTCCAGGCAATTGCGGCATTTTGGTGGTGTTCGTAAATGGCGCGGTGTGCCTGTGCGCTGAGGTCTGGGTCTTGTAATATGAGCAGGTGGGCTTCAAAGATGGAGGCTTCTGCTTCGCCTATGGTGGCTTTTAATGTTTGATGACGCAGGCGGATGGCTTGGCTGGTTGCGGCAATTGCCTGTTCCAGCCGTTTCCATTCCTGTTCTACGTTTTGAGCGGGTTCTTGCGAAATGGGTGCAAGTTGCGGCTGGTAGCGGTAGAGCGGTCCGATTGCAATTCCGTCTGAGATGGCAACGGCTTTCAACGCGCCGTCGGTGGCGGGCAGGGTTTCGGCGGGGGAAATGCTGGGGGTTGGCTGCGCCGTTTGAGGGGCGGCGCTTTCGCCGAAGTTGTCATCCGCCAGTGTTTTGAGGGCGTCTAAAGCCGCGTCTGCTTCCGTTCCCGATGCGCTAATGCGGATTTGGTGTTCTTCAATGGCGCCGAGGGTGGCAATTGAGTTTAAACTGCGGGCAGAGACGGGGCCCTTGCCGTTGGTTAGGTTGGCAACGGTTACTTCGGCGTTGAATTTGGCGGCGGTTTGTACAAAGCGGGCGGCTGGGCGGGCGTGTAAGCCGTGCAGGTTGTGCAGGGTGAGGACAATTTGTTTGCCGTGTTCTGCAATTTGAAGTTGTTGGTTGCTTTCGTTTAAGTCGCCAATTTGTTCCTGCTTGGGCAGCAGGGCTTGTTTGGCTTCCCGACAGACTGTTTCCATGTCGCTGCCTAGCCCAATTTGTACGGCGGCGGCAATGCAGCCTTCCACCAGTGGGGCTGCGCAAAAGCGGATGCGCTCGGAGATCTCTGGCGGCAGGAGTTCGCTTGCCATTTGGGCGCTGAGTACGGCGCTGCCCAAATCCATCATCACAATTACGCCGTCTTCTGAAAAGATGGCGCTGATGGCTTCGCTAATTTCTACGGCGTCTGTGCCAAATTCTGCGCGGTTGTTACCCACGCCTGCGGCGACTGCAATTGGAATATTTGATGAGGTTACTTGTTTCACCAAATGGAGCAGCGCATTTGCCAGTTCCCGACTGTGTGAGACGATAACAAGTCCAACCATGAGGATTAAACTCCAGTTGTTGCAATGATAAGCGCCAGCCAGGTTCCGTACGAAACCGCAGTGATGCCAACGAGGATGAGAATCCAGTCTATTATTTTTAGGGTGTTGCGTGCGGGGTTTAGGTCTAAAATGATGCCGCGCAGCCCGCTTAATGCATGGGTGACAACGGTTGCCAGAAAGAGAATTTCCATGGCTGGGATGAGCGGGTTTTTGTAGTAGGCGAGTACGTCGGCGTAGGTCATTAACCCGCCTTCGGCGGCGAAGTGATTGACAATAAAGTGAATCAAAATAAAAATAATGAGCAGCGGTCCAGTGATAATTTTAATCAGCCAGAACCAGGTGGTTTCACCCAAATTTGGCGCCAAACGGGATTGTGAGGGGGTGGTTTGCGTCATTTTCGGCTCTCTTTTTATGCGCTGAACATGCGAACACCAAAGATGAGAATGGCAATGGCGGCAAGGGTCAT
>DYML01000041.1:0-11722 GCA_020721605.1 Anaerolinea thermophila | reverse complement strand
AGTAGTTCGGGGTTGCGTTTTATTCCGTTGGCTTGCGCGCCGGCTAGTACGGCGGGTCCAAGGTAGTCGTTGGAGGTGGCGGCGGATGGGCAGGCGCTGATGCACAGCCCGCATTCGATGCAGTCTGCCAGGCGAATGTACTGCCCGTCTTCAGCAGACCAAACTGCGGCGGGGGTTTCTACTTCGGCTTCTGGCACAGGCAGTACCGAGCGGGCGCCGACAGAATCCAGCCGGCTGTAGAGGCTTCCCATGTCTACTGCCAGGTCGCTGATGACGGGGAAGTTGCGCAGCGGTTCCACTTTGAGCGTTCCGCCGTTTTGGGTTACATCGCGGAGGTAGGTAATGCAGGTGAGTTTTTCAACGTCATTTACGCGCATTCCGCACGCGCCGCAGGTGGAGTGGTGGCAGGCGTGCCGAAAGCAGAGGGTGCGATCCATAAATGCCCACACGCGTTCTACGGTGTCGAGTACATATTCGTCCGGGCTTACTTCCATTTTATATTCGTCAAAGTGCGGTGTTTCGTCTTCTTTTTGACGTGAGATTTTGAGGGTGATGTTCCAGGTTTCGCTCATGGCAACTCCTTAATTGGGTTGATAGTATTGGCGATAAGAAAGGAGCAGTACGTCTTTGGTGGCGCAGGGGGCGTGTATGCCAATTTTTTCACAGACCATGTCGGCTGTTTTTTCTGCCATGGCGCGCAGGGTGGTGGCTTTTCCACCGGTGATGGTCACCAGCCCGTCAAGGTTGTCTGTTTCTTTGTGGTCGTAGCATTTAAAGGTGCGGGCAGAACTGCGCCCCATGCCGCCGCCAATTAATGGGCGGGTTGCCATGTATTTTCCCCGAACTCTGGCGTTGCGTATGCCGGGGATTAATTCTGCGCCGCGTTCCAACATGAGGTTTACATGATTTTCAAAGACTGGCACATAGTCCAGGTCGCTGATTTCAAATGAGGTGGTGCCAACAACTGCCATGCGCCGTTGGGGGAGGACGATGTCGCCGTCTCCCGGGTGGTTAAGGCGGTTGATGGCGCGTTGGACAAAGCGTTGGTCGTAGGCAACCATTACGCCTGGGGTGGGTTTTACGGGTACGCTGGCGCCTGCCATTTCGGTAATTTCGCCTGCCCAGGCGCCGGTGGCGTTTACAACAATGTCGCCGCGTATTTCCATTGTTTTGTTTGAGGCGCGGTCGAGGACGCTTACGCCAACAATTGCGCCTTTTCCGTCTTGAATGAGGGCTTTTGCTTCGGTGTAGGTGCGAAAGGTTGCGCCGTTTTGTTTGGCGGTGGCGGCAAAGGCAAGCGCCAGTCGCAGCGGGTCAAAGGTGCCGTCGGGTACTAGGAAGGCGGTCAGCAGTTTGGGGTTGATGTTGGGTTCCAGTTGCAGGGCTTTTTTTGCTGTAATTTCTTCCAGTGGAATGTGGCAGGCTTCGCAGCCCGCGATGAATTCTTCGCCGTATTGCAGGTCGCTTTCGTTGAGGGCAATAAACATGCCTCCGTTTGGTTCAATGGCTTGCGGCACAATTTTGCGCAGGAGCAGGTTTTCATCAATACATTCAATGGCAGATTCCTGGTCTTTGACTGCGTAGCGCCCGCCGCAGTGCAGCAAGCCGTGCGTGCGTCCAGAAGTACCATTGCAAATGTCGCCGCGTTCTATGACGGTTACGTCAAATCCGCGCAACGCCAGGTCGTGGGCGGTGGCTACGCCGGTAAAACCAGCCCCCACGATAATTGCATGTGGTTTGCTCATAAGCGATAACTCCATACTCAAATTTGGTTTGTATATTTATTTGAAAATATTTTTTAGTAAAGGTATTTTTTGTTGAAGCAGGGCTGGCTAGGGTGGTTATTGTTGCGAACAATGGGGACAATCCATAATTTCATAAATAATTGCTTCGGTTTCGGGGGTTAGCAGTTCGGGTTCTCCATTTTTGAAGCCGACTGCTCCGCACCAACAGGCATACCAGCCAATTCTTATTGCGTCAAATGAAGTGCGTGGTGATTGCAGGTCTATGGTTTCTACGCCCATGTGCCAGCGGGCATTGGTGATTAATCTTCGGCTGCCAATTTCTTTTAATTTGTTTGCGTAGGTTGTAAAGTGGGTGCAGTGCCGCATTAGTAGAACGCCAACTGTCACTTCGGATGGAAAATCTATTGTTTGGGCGTCACCGCAGATGATGTTTAGATTGTCTGGCAGCGGGTCGTTTTTTTTCAGCCCCTGCGCAAGTACCTCAGGATTAATTTCTATGCAATATACTTTGCGGGCAATCTTTGCCATTGGACGCGCCAGGCGCAAATCGCCTGCGCCAATGTCTAGCGCCGTGTCATGGGGTTGTATTTGTTGAAGGACTGCCTGATAGGTTGGCGGGTCGTATGGCGCCCATTGATCTTCCCAGTTTGTTTTTAAGGTGGGGGTGAGCATGTTGTGGTTCGATTAGCGTTTAAAAAAACGATTGATGTAGATCATGCCAAAGAAGATCAGCCAGATCAAGCCGCCAAATAATATGCCCCAAAAGGCTGCTTCCAACCAACCTTTGATGGGCGCTACTTGCAGTGCAGTTAGTATTGCCATGCCAACGCTTGTAAATACGATAATAATCGTGCCGCTCCGCATTGAAATCCATGGTTCAGGTGGCGGCAAAATTGAATTTGATTTGTTTTTTTTGTCCGCTTTTAATTTCTTTTTATTTGCCACGGGTTGCTCCAGGGAGTACGGAATATTTATTTCGCTGAAATTTTTTAGTTAATAAAGGAGGGGTGGTTGCCCACCCCTCCTCGTGTAAATAGAAAGGCTATTCAACCCAGTCGAAGGTGCGGGTGACGGCTTTCTTCCAGTTCTTGTATTCCTTGCTGCGCAGGGTTTCGTCCATCTGCGGCTTCCATTCTTTGTCCTTTGCCCAGTTGGCGCGCAGGTCTTCCACGTTTGCCCAGAAGCCAACAGCCAAGCCAGCCGCGTATGCGGCGCCGAGCGCGGTGGTCTCTGCAACTTGCGGGCGCACAACAGGCACGCCGAGGATGTCGGATTGGAATTGCATGAGCAGTTCGTTGTAAACCATACCGCCATCCACTTTCAGGGCGGTGAGATCCACGCCAGAGTCTTTGTTCATGGCGTCCAACACTTCGCGGGTCTGGAAGGCGGTTGCTTCGAGGGCGGCGCGGGCGATATGACCACGGGTGATGTAGCGCGTCATGCCTACAACAGCGCCACGGGCGTCGCTCTTCCAGTAGGGGGCAAATAAGCCAGAGAAGGCGGGTACAAAGTAGATGCCGCCGTTGTCTTCAACCGTGCGGGCAAGCGGTTCAATGTCGGTTGATTTTTCGATCATTTGCAGGTTGTCGCGCAGCCATTGAACGAGGGCGCCGGTGATGGCGATGGAGCCTTCGAGGCAGTATACGGCGGGTTCGCTGCCGATCTTGTAGCCCAATGTGGTCAGCAGACCGTTATTGGATTGTACGGGCTTGGTGCCGGTGTTGAGCAACATGAAGCAGCCGGTGCCATAGGTGTTCTTCGCTTCGCCTGCGCTGAAGCATGTCTGACCGAAGAGGGCAGCCTGTTGGTCGCCCAAGTCGCCAGCCACGGGAATGCCTTCGAGAGCGCCCACAGCGTAGCCGTAGACTTCGGAGGAGGCTTTGATGGCAGGGAGCATGGCGCGTGGAATGTCCATGACTTTGAGCATGTCGGCATCCCAGTCCAATGTTTCGAGGTTCATCAACATGGTGCGGGAGGCGTTGGAAACATCTGTCACATGCACGCCGCCTTTGGGACCGCCGGTCAGGTTCCAGATCACCCAACTGTCAATATTGCCAAAGAGGACTTCGCCTTTTTCTGCTTTCGCACGTACGCCTTCTACATTGTCCAAAATCCACTTGGCTTTTGGTCCAGAGAAATAGGTGGCGAGCGGAAGACCTACTTTGGTGCGGAAGCGATCTTGACCACCATCTTTTGCCAGTTCGTTGCAGATGGTGTCGGTGCGGGTATCTTGCCAGACGATAGCGTTGTAAACGGGCTTGCCGGTTGCTTTTTCCCACACTACGGTGGTTTCGCGCTGATTGGTAATGCCGACTGCGGCGATGTCTTTTATGGAGATGTTGCTTTTCTTTAATGCGCCTGCAATCACTTCCTGTGTGCGTGTCCAAATTTCGTTGGCGTCGTGTTCAACCCAACCTGGCTTGGGGAAGATTTGTTCGTGTTCTTTTTGATCAATACCGACTACCTTGCCTGCATGGTCGAAGATCATAAAGCGGGTACTGGTAGTACCTTGATCTATTGCGACAGAATATTTAGCCATTGTAGTACTCCTTGTATAGGGTAGAAATGATTTTGGAGTTGAAATTTATAAATTGAAGATGGTTTTGACGTCACTTGTGTTGCTTTTTTTGGGGGGGGCAGGTTAAATGCTTTTTTGCCACGTTTCAGCCGCAACTTTTAATATTAAGTAGGTGGAGGTTGCGCCTGGGTCTTGGTGACCCGCGCTGCGCTCGCCTAAGTAACTGGCGCGTCCTTTTCGTGCAATAAGTGGCGTGGTCGCTTCCATCCCTTTTTGTGCAGAATTTGCAGAGAGGGTCAGCGCCACATGAATGGGTTGGTTTTCTTGAATGGCTTGTTTGAGGGCATTTACCGCAGGGGTCAGTGCGTCTACCATGGTTTTATCGCCCAGTTCTGCTTTGCCTCGCATGACCACCCCGTTGAGGGAGGCTTCGAGCGCCTCTGTCCAGTCTGTGAGGGTGAGTTCCATTTTTCCGGCTGTTTTCATGCCAGCCTGTAAGAACCACGTCCCATATAAGGGACCACCCGCCCCGCCTACGGTGGAGAGCAATGTCATGCCAACAGTTTTAAAGATTGTGCCTATATCTTTGTCGCTGACTTCAGGAAGTTTGTTAATTACCGCCTTAAATCCACGTTCCATATTCGCGCCATGATCGGCATCCCCAATGGCAGAATCAAGATCTGTTAGGTAACTGCTGTTTTCAGCAATCATTTGAGCGACGGATTTGATCCAAGCGATAACATCATCACGATATACAGGCATATTTTTTTACTCCATTGGCGTAAATCAGGGTGGCATTTGCCCACCCTGATTTTTGAAAATTTTTAATTGTTAGGCGCCCCAGCGTAAAGCAGGTGTTTTGACTGGCGCATCCCATAATTTGAGCATGTCGTCATCCATCTTTAATAATGTGATGGATGTGCCTGCCATTTCAAGGCTGGTCATGTAGGGTCCAACCAGGCTGCGAACAACTTTTATTCCGTGCTTGGCGGCAATTTCTTGTGCTTTGCGGTAGATGATGTAGAGTTCAATGAGGGGGGTTCCACCCAAGCCATTGACGAACATCAGCACTTCATCGCCTGTTTTGTAGGGGATGTCGCTGAGGATGGGTTCCATCAACATTTCGGTGATTTCGTCTGCACTCTTGAGCGCCATGCGGGTGCGTCCGGGTTCGCCATGAATGCCGATGCCAATTTCCATTTCGTCTTCGGGCAAGTCAAAGGTGGGTTTGCCGGCGTGAGGAACTGTGCAAGAGGTGAGCGCCATGCCCATGGAGCGACCAAAGTTCTTGGCTTTGCGGCACATATCCGCCACTTCTTTTAAGGAGCGCTTTTGTTCTGCTGCAGCGCCGCATAATTTTTCGGCGAGTACCGTTACGCCCACGCCGCGCCTTCCGGCGGTGTAGAGGCTGTCTTTTACGGCTACGTCGTCATCGGTCACTACGGCTTCCACTTCAATGCCTTCCGCACGAGCCAGTTCAGCAGCCATTTCAAAGTTCATAATATCGCCGGTGTAGTTCTTGACGATGTGTAGAACGCCTGCGCCGCCATTGACTGCTTTGGTTGCTTCGAGCATTTGATCGGGAGTGGGGGAGGTAAAGACCGCGCCTGGGCAAGCCGCATCTAACATGCCCATGCCCACAAACCCGCCGTGCATGGGTTCGTGACCAGAGCCGCCGCCAGAGATAACGCCTACTTTGCCCATAATGGGTCCATCGGCGCGCATAATATAATTGGGGTCATAGGAGACTTTTACAAGGTCTGCGTGGGCAATGGCAATTGCCTCAAGCGCTTCACGTACTACATTTTCTGGCTTATTAATAAGTTTTTTCATGGACGATCTCCACTGCATTAATTCTAAAGTGTAGGAAAATTATTTCTTCGGCAGGTACGCGGTGACGAACATGTCATACAGATAGATGCCAATGATGCCGCCAACGATTGGGGCTACGACCGGAATCCACCAGTAGCCGTCTGCGAACAAGCCTTGTGTTCCAGCAAGTACACCAAAAAGGCGGGGTCCGAGGTCACGAGCGGGGTTGATGGCGTAACCGCTGGGTCCACCGAGGGATAAGCCAACTGCCAATACTGTGCCGCCGACTAGGAACGGTCCCATGTTGTGCATTAAGCCAGTGTTCTTGGAATCGCCGCTGGCGAGAATGCCCCAAAGAAGAACTGCCGTGCCGATGACCTCGGCGACGAAGGCATTGAGGAAACTGTAACCGCCAGCGGAGGCTACGCCCGCGCCTGCCGCCGTGCCCCAGAAGGTTTGACCAAATACAGAGCCAGGACCGGTTGCCCAAACATTGGGCATACCAGCGCTTTGTAAACCATCCATGTAAACCAAGTAGACACCTAAAGCGCCCAAGAAAGCGCCAACTACCTGAGCAAGAATATAAGGAAGAACTTTGCTCCACGGGAAATCACGTTTGAAAGCTAGAGCAATGGTTACGGCAGGGTTCAGGTGTGCGCCTGAAACGCCAGCAGAGACGTAGACGGCAACGATTACTGCAAATGCCCATCCAATGGTAATGGTGTTCCAGTTATAGGCTGCTGCGCCTAAACGCGGAGCGAGACCAACATTTGCAACAACACCGTCACCCAACAAGATTAGAATAAAGGTCCCAAAGACCTCACCGATCAGTTGTCCAAACATATTGTATTCTCCTTAGTAGTTATTGTTTTGTTGATGATTGACTTAACAGACTTTGTAACTTGAACAGGTATTTTGTCTTGCGGCTGGCGTATTTTTTGCGTTCACCTCCGTACCATTGGGGAAAATAGGGTACTTTTAATGAAAAACGTCAAAAGACAGGGTAATCTTTTGACGCGTACCGTTCTGGTGTAATTTCAGAAAAATAGATAACAGGCTGGCTGACTTGAAGCCAACAGACACGAAACAATCTTTGACTGGCGCTAAATAACTTCTTCATCTGTGTTCGCCTTAGTTAAAAGAATGGTCATTCACAATACTTAATCAGTATAGCCAATTGTTTCGTGCTTTGTCAAACAATTGGCATGTAAATGTTTCGTTTTTGGACGGTTTTTTTGGGGTTTTGTTTCAAAAAGAAACGCATACTTTGCGTAATCGAAAAGAGGCTCTGCGCCTGTTGAGTTTATACTTTTTTCGGCGCCAGTGGATGATGGCTTTGGCGATAGTCTTTTGCTTGAATATCCAGTTCTTTTAAGCGCCGCCAGAGGGTTGTGCGGCTAAGCCCAAGCGCCCGCGCCATTTGGGTTACGTTTCCCCGACATAGGTGGGCGGTGTGCAGGATGGTTTCTTTTTCCACCGTTTTCAATGATTGAATTGTTGGAACGCTTTGCCCGTCGGGAAGAATTTGGTTCACATAGTGCAATGAGTTGGGCAGGTGTTTTAGTTCTATGTTGCCATGTGTCCCCAATTGGGTGGCGGCGCGCCCCAGAAGCGATTCAATTTCACGCACGTTGCCGGGCCAGGGGTAGCGTTTTAATACATCCATAACGTCTTCGCCCAGGTTTAATGCGTACCCTAACTGCCGAGAAAGGCGTTGTAGAATGCGATTTACAATGAGCGGAATATCTCGGTTGCGTTCGCGCAGCGGCGGGGTTGTAATGGCAAAGGTGCTAAGGCGATAATACAAACTGGGAAGAAAGCCGCCCTGTGCCAGCAGGGTTTCCATCTTGACCGATGTGGAGGCAATGACCCGCACGTCTACGTCTATTGGGCGCTGGCTGCCGAGGCGATGCACAAAGCCCAGTTCCAGCACATTGAGCAGAACCGACTGCGCCTCCAGGGGCAGTGCGTCCACGTCTTGAAAAAAAATACTGCCGCCCTGTGCCAGTTCAAATTTGCTGGGTTGGCTTCTGAGGCGCGAGGGCGCAAAGTTTTCGTCGTAGCCAAGCAGTTCATTAATAATGAGTTCGTTGGGAATCGACAGGCATGAAAAAATAACAAATGGACCTTCTCGCCGCTGACTGGCATTGTGAATGGCATTTGCCAGCACGTTCTTGCCTGTGCCGCCTTCGCCGCGAATTAAGATGCTGGCTCCGGCATCTGCTGCTGAGCGCACAAAATTGCGCACGCGCTGCATTTGAATTGAATCCCCTGGAATGTCATCCAGGGTGAGGTCTGCATTTGCTCCAATTTGGTGTTGTACCAGGCGGCGGATGTCTTTTTCTGGCTTGAGGATTAAAATTCCCCATTGCAACGCATTTTTGTAATTAAAAATAAAATATAGGCTGACAACGCAGTTGATGGTTCGTTCATTGCGTGTCAGGCTAATTTCCACATCGTTGAGTGTTTCATGCTGGTGAATGGCTTGGGCAAAAAAAGGGGATATTGAAAAAAGTTCGTCCACCCGTTTGCCAACCAGCGACTGCGCCGACTGCTCAAGGATAGTTCCTGCTGCTGCGTTGGCGTGAATGAGAATGTCGTCAGAATTCCAGACTAGAATGCCATTTGTGATTAAGGAAAGTATGCTGTTTAATTCTGCAAGTTGGCTGTTTTGTTCTGCCAGCAGTTTATCGGATTGTCTTTGCCCTTCAATGGTGTGCGCACCCATCGCAATTAGCCCAAAGGAATGCTGATGATAGTTTTTGATGGGGGTGAAAAGCCCCAATGCGCCAATGGTCTGGCTGCTTAAATCAAAAATGGGGGCAGCGGCAGCTGCCAGGTTGTGAAATTCTGGGCGGTAATGCTCTGCGCCAAAGACCTGTATCGGTATTTGTTCTATTAATGTCAGCCCCAGGGCGTTGGTGCCAATCTTTTCTTCAGACAGCAACACGCCTTGTTCTATGCCAAGTTGGCTGAGTGTTTTTAAGATGTTTTGATCGCCAAGCAGGTCTAGCACATAGCCGGCGCTATTAATAAGAAAAATCGCCGTTTCTGAATTTTCGATACATTGGTAGGCATCTTCCATAACTGGGCGGGCAATGGAAATAAAATCAAAGTTGGAAATTTGTGTTGCCAGAAAATGTTCGGTACTCAACCTGGAAAACTTGAGCGGTTGGTTTAGGTCAATCTGAGACCAACTTCTCCGCCACGAGTTTGCAATGATGGGTGAAATCTCTGCCTGAATGCTGTGTTGTTCTGTAAAAATTTTCCAGGCAGATGTGAGATGTTCTTGATGAGTCATGGGGTTTTATGCTCTGTCGGTAGTAAAAATGCTGTTGGAAATTTTGCAGGGAAATAAATAACTGCATTTCATTATATAGCAGAAGACAGCCTTTTTGCGGTATTTTGTTTTTCTTTGGTTTTGTGGGCAGGGAACATTATTGGGCGGTTTTTCGTCTCATGGTTCATAGACCTTTGGCATACGTTTGCCGTGAAAGCGATGGATTTTCTCTGTTCTTTCACGACTCTGGGGTCTCATATTTTTATGGAGATAAAATGAAAAAAATATCCTTGTTTTTAGTGATCCTGTTTATTCTTGCTGCCTGTTCCTCGGTTAAGCCAGGCATCGGCGGTGAGTGGAAACTTGTATCCTACGGCGATGCCGCCAATCCAACGCCTGCCCTGCCTAATGTGGATACATCCATTCAATTTGATAGCGGAAAAATGAGCGGCAACGTGGGCTGCAACGGCTTTGGCGGCGCGTATGAACTCGGCGGTGATCAAATCACCTTCAGCGGAGTCATGTCTACCATGATGTATTGCGAGGAGACTTCTGCGCAGGAGCAGGCAGTTCTTGCTGTTTTTTCTGACGGTGCAAAACTGCCAACTCAACTCAATGGCAGCACGCTAACCATCGCCTCTGCCGACGGCGCTTCCGTTGTAACCTTGATGCGCAAATAGCCACTGATCACTGCTTACTTCTCACTCATTACTTTTTTCCCACCTTGCTCATGGCATATTCTGCCAGCGCGGTAATGGTCAGCGAAGGGTTCACGCCCGGGTTGGCAGGCATGATCGAGCCGTCAATAATGTACATCCCTTCGTAATTGTGGACGGCAAAGTTTTCATCTACCACGCCTTCTTCGGCATTTTTTCCAATGGGTGCGCCGCCTAAAATATGCGCGGTGGTCGGCAGCCCCAAAAGGTTTTCGCCAATTGAGCCGAGTGGAATTCCATTCGTCCGCGCCGCAAAATCGCGCGTTAATTCGTGCGAGCCTTTCACTTGTGCGCCGATCTCGTAGCCCGGTTCTTCATCTGCAACCATGCCCGTGCGGAATAACGTGAAGAAACTTCGTCCGCTGCGGAAGCGCATCCGATTGTCTGCGTGCTGCATCACCAGCAAAATGGTGACGTTGTGCGCCCAGCCCGGTAAAACCAACGCCTTCAAAAAGTCAATCGGGTGGGTCAGTATCCACCAGAAATATTTTAATAGGCGCATGGGAACGCTGACATTTGTATCAATCAACGGGGCGGTGATGAAGCGCATCAGCGATGAGCCATCGGGGTAGCGCACTGGCTCAATGCGCGTGATTTCATCGTGATTGTAGATGGAGGAAATGGACACGCCTTCTGAGTAGTTGATATTCGATTTGCGCGCCACGCTTCCCATCAGCGCCTCTGAGTTGGTTCTCACCATGTGACCGAGCCTGCCCGATAGTTTGGGCAGTGACCGCTTTACATCGCGCAGGTTTAATAATAATTTCATCGTCCCCATCACGCCGCCAGAGAAGATGACGTTGTTGGCGTGGACAGTTTGCGTTCGCTTGAAGAGTTTGGTGGAATCCTGATAGGTGACTTGGTAACGCGCAACGTTTAACGTTGAACGTTCAACGTTAATTACTTCCACTTCCGCTTTTACTTCTGCGCCGTTCTTCTCGGCAAAATACAGATAATTTTTGGGCAGGGTATTTTTTGCATTGTAACGGCAGCCCACCATACAGCCGCCGCATTGCAGGCAGCCCGCGCGTTCTGGACCTTCGCCGCCAAAGAACGGGTCTGGCACGGTGATGCCTGCCTTGCCAAAATATGCGCCCACATCCGTCGCGCGGAAGGTGTGTCCCATGCCGCGTTCCTCGGCGATTTGTTTTAGCAGATCATCCGCTTTCCATAGTTGCGGGTTGCGCGCTGCGCCTAACATTTTCTGGGCGGTGGCGTAATGCGGTTTGAGCAGATCACCCCACTTTGCAGTTTGATTCCAGGCGGGTGTGGCAAAAGTTTCATCGGTGGGAATTTCAAGCACGTTGGCATACCCCAAACTTCCGCCGCCCACGCCTGCGCCGTGCAAAACCATCAGCCCTTTGAGAATGCTGATCTGCAAAATTCCATGTGCGCGAACGGCGGGCATCCAAACGTATTTCCAATACTGCCAATTAGATTTGGCAAAGTCTTTGTCTTCAAAGCGTTTGCCTTTTTCAAGCACGAGAACAGAATAACCTTTTTCGGTCAATCGCATGGCTGAAACACTTCCCCCGAACCCGCTTCCGATAATAACGTAGTCGTAGACCTGAGTCATGGTTTTACCCTCCGTAAGTAAATTGGCGCGATTATAACAATGATTACCAAAATAAAACCCAAAACGCCGAATATC
>DYML01000040.1:6270-21443 GCA_020721605.1 Anaerolinea thermophila | reverse complement strand
GCGCGGCAGCGGGCGGATTTTCTACCGGCGCGGCAGCGGGCGGATTTTCCACCGGTGCGGCAGCGGGAACATCCCGCGCTGGCAGAACCCTAGGCTTCCCCGCAACAGACGAAATTGGCACTTCCACAATGTCAATCGCATCCATATTCAAGCCATCCCCATCTGTATCATCAGTCACCGGCACAATCAAAACAATGTAACGATAAGACCCCGACGGGGGGTGGCTGTCGGCATTATCAACGTCAATCACAATACCCGTTGAGCCGTACAACTCGGTAAGAGGAATCACAGCATTATCATCTTCTGTACCAGAACCAGCCGCAACATCCCCCACATTAGAGTTCAAATCCGGGGTATCGTCTCCCCAATAGAATACGGTATAAAATTCGCTGCCATCGGCTTCATTGGAAATTCCAATAATGACCTGATCCAGCAAAATTTGGCTGCTGGGCCAGTTTTGCATTTCGTAATAGACCATGTCGTAGTTTACATCTGCCGGATTGGTCACTACAATCCCATTGGCTCCCAAGTCAATCACGATGTATTGGTTGTCATCCAGCGAATCATACGGGGGGAAAAGAGAGGGGTCGTCAATAATACCTGGCGGAGCAGGCACCAAAGTTGGGTTGGTACTCGGCAGCGTAGAAGTAACAGGGGGCGGCGTAACGGGAGGTTTGGGTGTAGGCGAAGGTGTATCGGTTGGAACATCTGGCGTCTTTTTGGTGGGCGTAACAGACGGTGACAGAGTGACGATGGGCGTGGCGGTGGGCGCAGGGGAAGCGGTTAAAACGGGCAAAGGCGTAGCAGTGGGCGCAGATGTGGCGCTCGGTTGAAAAACAAGGAATGGCGGAAAAGACACATCACCATCATCACTGGCGCCCGGCGTCAAGAATGTCTCAAACCAGCCCAGCGGCGTAAGAATGGCGGGCAGGACGGGTTGCAGCAACCCAGCTTGTTGCTGTGGCAGGTTGTTGGGGTCAAGGTTGGATTGCATTCCAGCGGCGATACTCCACTCTGGTACAAGGTAAGTGGCAATCTGCCCGGCAATGAGCATTAAAATAATGCCAATGGGAATCATTAAAACCAGCAGAGTCCAATCTCGTCTTGCGGGGGAAGAAGTAATCATGGTTATATCTCCAATTATGCATCAACAGGCAGAGCAATAAAAAACGTACTGCCTGGGCAGGTTTCTTCATTATGTCCTTCACTTTCAACCCAAATCTGCCCGCCGTGCGCCTCAATGACGCCGCGCGCAATTGCCAGACCCAGCCCAGGTCCGCCGCCCTTAAATTTTGTTTTGCCAGAAGAGTGCAAAAGGACATCACCTGTTTGATTAAATTTTTCAAAGACCAGCCGATGCAGGGCAGAGTCAATGCCAATGCCCGTATCGCGGATGGCAATTTGTACCTGCGGCGGCTGACTGCCGTTGAGATATTTTCCGCTGATATAGATGGAGCCGCCGTCTGGCGTAAACTTGATGGCATTGATAATAATATGATAAAAGGCTTTCTGAATCAAGTCTGGGTCGGCGGGAACAAGCGGCAGATCGGCAAGCCCCTCAACGGTCATTTTTAGGCTGCGCTCGGCGAATGCCGCTTCAAACTTTTTGTTTATTTTATTAACCAACAGATCAAAGCGCAAGCCTGTTTTTCTAAGAAGGAGGGTGTTGCTGTCAATGCGAGAAACATCCAACATGCTGTCAATGATATCGGTCATGCGTTCTGAGCCTTCTAAAATACCCTGAGACAATGCCAGTAAGTCGGGGTTATTTTTGGTCTCTTGTTCCAGCATTTGCGAATAGCCCATAATGAGGGTGAGCGGGGTGCGCAGTTCATGCGCTGAAATTTGAATAAAGTTGGTTTTTGTCTTGTCTATATTTCTGAGGATTTGATTCATGCGCTCTAATTCGAGGGTGTGCGCCTGAAGACGAGAGGTCATTTCGTCAAATGTGTTGGCGAGGGTTCCAATTTCATCATTGGAGCGAATGCCAGTGCGCTGCTGCAAATCTCCGCCGGCAATAGCCTGTGATGTATTAACCAAAGAATACAAAGGATTAATAATAAGCCGTGAGACGACAAAGCCAATAAGCAGCACAAAAAAGAAAACGACTGTAAATAAAATAACATAAGTGGTTCGGCTGTCTGCCGCCGACTTGAGAACAAAGTCCAGGGGCAAGGCAACCGCAAAAACGCCAATGCGGTCATTGCCAACCTGCAAGGGACCGCGCGCAACGCTATAAAAACGACCCGCCACCTCAATATTACTGCCTTTCACAATATCTTTTGAAGTGATGACCTGCTGGTAGGCATCTTTGGTGATGGAAAGCAAACCCAGGGTAGATTGGTCTGCCACGCCCAGTGTTGTGCCAATGGCTTGTCCATCGCCGCCGTACATAATCACATCTGCCAGCGAAGTACTTTTTAAAAATGGCAAAATATGATAAATGGAAGTACCTACCACAACCACGCCCGTAAATTCTCCATTTAAAACAACGGGCAGGGCTGTGTAATAATAGGTTTGATCATTAACCAGGTTAACGCCCAAGGCGCGGCGCGGCGGGTCATCTGCGTTTTTATTAATGAGAAACGGCGTTACGATCAACGAACTTGCCACGCCGGTATTCTGATCAACGCGCTGTAATTTGCCGTTTTCATTCAAAATTAGATGAACAAGTTCATCTCCCTGCGCAGAGATGAGGATTAAATTCTCCAGCCCCAAGCCCGAAAAAGCCGGTTCAGATAAAGTTAGCGCGGCGCGGCGGTCTTCGCTGGCAAGCGCCTCTGCCAAACCGCGCGTATATCCAATGATTCGCGCGGTCTCCACGTGCCGTACTTCCTGACGGATAAAACTATCCGCGACCACCCTGCCCGCTTCCAATAGTTGATTGGTAAGCCGCTCTTGAATGGTATTTGAAACCAGGCGCGTGACCACATAGACCCCGATCACAGAAACAACGATGGTCAAAAGTAAATAAGGGAGAATGACTTTTAAGCGAATGCTCATAAAAAACTTTTGCGCCATATTGTACAAACGCAGCCAAACCCATTATACAAACTTACTTGCAAATAAGCCAATTTTTAATTATGTTGCAAGATAATTACAAATTTTAAATCTGCGGGCTTTTATTTTTAGATCGGCGCAAAATTCCCAAAACGCCCCCAAATTTGCAAGATCGGTTTTTCCAAAGAATGCTTATGCTTGTTTTTCGCTGTGCCGCCGCCAATCATCATTTTTCCCCTGGTCAATGGCGGCAAGTTGAAAGCGGGCAGAAGAAATTCTGCTCACAATTTTTTTACAAAATGCACCAAACGTTCCACTTCCATATAGCCCAGTTTAAAATGCGCGCGGATGCTGGACTCATTCTCCAGCCATGTGTCAGATGCCACCTCAACGCAGCCTTTTGCGCGAAGCCAATGTTCGGCAGTTTGGGTCATTAGACCCACCACGCCTTTTCCGCGATATTCTTCCTGAACAAACCAACCCTCAATATAACCAACGGGACTGGTTTCGCAGCCTTCAGCATGGTCTTTAATTTTCACTTCGGTCAAACCAATCGGCTGATCGGCATCACAGGCAAAGACAACAAAATCATTCTCACTGGCAAGAACTTGATCCATATTTGCGCCCAGATCGTCATCTCCCCAATCGGGCCAAATGCCTTTACGCATCCGAATCCAATCTACTTTATCGGCATGTGTTGCGCGGCGAATGGTAATCTGCACTGTGAGGTTCTCCTGGTAAAAAAAGACCCGAAAGTCTTTGAATGCCTTTGGTATCTTACAAATAAATTTCTTGTTTTTTGCCTGCGCTGGGCTGCGGGCAAAAAACAAGAAATTGTCACACCACACAGACTTTTAAAAAACTCTGTGATCTTCGTGTTTTTGGGGGGAAATATTTTTTGGCTGGCGCTGGTTGGGGTCTTAAGTGAGAACCTAACTATTGCCGCGTTTTGAAAGTTGATGATCGAGCACCAAAACGGCAGTGCCGTGAGATTCAATCAACTTCAAACTTGCCACAATATCGGCAGCATTTTTCTCTTCCTCAACCTGCTCCGAAATAAACCATTGCAGCATCACTTGTGCAGGGTAATCTTTTTCTTTAAGCGCCGTCTCGTACAAGGAATAAATGGACGCGGTGACAAAAGCCTCATGCGCCGCTACTTCCTCTGCAACCTCTAACGTGGAGTTCCACTCTGTTTTGGGGGCGTCTATGGCTTTCAGAATCACCTTGCCGCCGCGTTCCAGCAGAAAGTCGTACAACTTCATGGCGTGTTCGCGTTCTTCGGCATCTTGAATGCGCATCCAATGCGCAAAGCCTGGCAGGTTTTTTTCTTCAAAATATGCCGCCATCGAAAGGTAGAGGTAAGAGGAATACAATTCCTTATTAATTTGATTATTTATTTCGTCTTGCATAATTTTAGTTATCATGGTGTCTCCTTTATTCGTAAAATTATACGCGCATTTTTTTACGACAAAAAAAGTCTTATTCAAATCTAATTTTACCTGTCGGCAGGCAGAGCGGTGTTTGAATTTTTTGTTTAAGAAAACCTGCATAATTTATTACACAGAAAGAGACAGGCGCTTACTCGCCAAAGACAAACAGGTCGCTGAGTGATTCGCGGTTAATGTTGTGATGAATGGCATTCGCAAAAACAGGCGCAACAGAAAGAATGGTCAATTTGGGGTTGATTTTTTCGGGCGGAATATGAACGGTGTCGGTGGTGATAATTTCGCTAATTTCTGGCACCGCTGCCAGCCTTTCCAACCCGCCACGGCTAAAGACGCCGTGCGTACAAATGACCCGAATATCTTCCACACCTTCCGTCACCAGCACGCGGCTCAACTCGGCGATGGAGCCGCCAGTGGCGATTTCATCATCATAAATTAAGGCGCGTTTGTGACCGCGCACCTGGTTGCCGATTAATCCGCTGATCACCACTTCAGAATCGGAGATGCGCTCTTTGTTGCCAGCGGCAACCGGCAGGTTTAACGCCCGCGCAAAACGCGCCGCCGACTTGGCTTGCCCCATGTCTGGCGCAACAATGATCGTACCTGACATATCCAGATTTTCAAGATATTCTTTAAATACCATGCGGCTGCTTAGCGGGTCTGTGGGCAGCCCAAAAAAGCCATGCACCTGGGGCGAGTGGAACATCATACTCATAACATGCGTGGCGCCGGCAGTCTTTAGCAAATCTGCCACCAGGCGGGCGGTGATGGAAATACGCGGCGCGTCTTTTTTGTCTGACCGCCCAAAAGAATAGTAGGGGATAATGGCATGAACTTCAGATGCCGCTGCGCCGCGCGCAATATCAATCATCATCAACAATTCCATCAAATGATCATTGACCGGTTGCGAAAGTGATTGAACAATATAAACCCGCCGATAGCGCACGCTGGCATCCAATTGAATATAGAGATTGTCGTTGCTAAAACGCGTAATGTGGGTGCCGTCCAACGGTACGCCCAAATGTGATGCGATCTTCTGCGCCAATTGCGGATTTGAACTTCCGCTAAAAAAACGAACTTCCCCAGCCGATATTGAACCTTCTGTCATACTGCCTCCATTTTAAAAAGCCAATTTTTATACCGCTTGTAATTAAAGTTTATATGCTAAAAAATTGCAAGCCTGCAAAGCGCAGCGCACATGCCGCAAGATTTAGGCGGTTGAGTGTTCATTTTTTTATTTAATGGATAACCAAACGCCAAAGAAAACCACCACCAAGCCAGCCGCGCGAATGGATGTAAGCGGTCGCTGTACTGCGCCCAGCAGCCCAAAGTGATCCAAAAGAGAGCCAATTAACAATTGCCCCGCCAGCAAAATAATAAGAGCGGGCGCAACCCCCACGCGCGGAATCATGTAAGTCATTGAAAAGATGACCACCAAGCCAAGCGACCCCGCGCTAAGCGCATACCAGGGAACTGCGTGCCAGTTGGCAAGTTGTCCGCCGCCATATATTAAAAGTGGGATGAGCGAAACAAGCGCGCCGCCCAAGTGAACAATAAAAATACTTTCCAACGACCCCAGCCGCTGATTGATCATGCTGGAAAGCGGCGCCTGCACGCCGACGGCAATTCCGCCTGCCAGCCCAATGAGAATAATGACCACTATGGATTGCATGATATGAATTCCTTTTTTCTAATTTATTTTATGGGGCAATTGAAAATTACGCCATGAAATTGGTTCGGGGCTACCCAACACAGGCAACGGTTTAAAGAGATACACATCCAAAATAGATTGGGCAACTGCCAAGAGTTCGCGCATCTGCCAGTAAAAACGAGAAACCTTACGAAAGTAGATATTGTCCGCTTGCACGCCAACCGATTGAATGCCCAATGAGTTACACAAAAATAAAGCGCGCGGCAGATGAAATGCCTGCGTAACCAGAACTGCCGAGTGTACTTGAAAAACAGCAAGAGCGCGGTAGCAGGTGTCATAAGTGCGGCGACCTGCATAGTCCAGCACAATATCCTGGTCGGGGATGCCAAGCATAAGCGCGTACTGGCGCATGGCTTGCGGTTCGTTGTATTCAACAAAGCGGTTATCGCCGCTCATCAACAATTTGCTTACCTTGCCCTGCTGGTACAGTTGCACAGCAGTTTGCACGCGGTCACGCAACACAGGACCCGCCGAGCCATCTCGCAGCAAGCCTGCGCCAAAAACAATGGCAACCCGCGCAGTGGGAACAGAATCCACTGTAAAAATGCGCGGCGCGGCAAAAAGTAAAATGATCAATCTGGGGAGAAGTAAGCCCCCAAAAATAAGCAGGCTGAGAATGAAGAGGAGGCGAAGAATAAATGTTTTTATTTTTTTGAACATTGAAAGCAAGATACCCGTCCTTCGGCAATTTTTCCAACTTGCGCCAGATCACTTGTTCAGCCACAGGTTTCCCCGTTTGAGGCAAACGACTTATTTTTATTTAATCAGGTCTAATAAATTTAACCCTGCCGCCTTTGTGTAAGAGGCAAAACCATCATACATTGCATCTTCTACAACCTGCAACTCATCCATGCCGTACACCGTTTGAACGGCGGCTTTGCCTTCGGGCGTGAGCATTAAATCAACAAAGGCGCGTTGCAGCACGCGGCGCATTTCCAGCGGCAAGGCGGTGGAAAGCGAAATATTTTCATAAGGGATAACAGGCGGGGTACGCCAAATTACAACAACCCGATCCAACACGTCGGCATAGTCGGCTTCCAGAGATGGAAGTTCACGCGCGTCAATAAACGTGGCGCCGAAATCACAAATATCGCGGGCATAAACAGCGCGGACAACATTTAATTGTCCTTCGAGGAATGCGGCGCTGCGCACCTGCACCTGAGATTGAGTTAGCAGCCCAAAGGGAATGACATAAGCGGAGGGAGATGCCGCATCACTCCAGCAGGGTTTTTTATCTTCAAATTGTTTTAAAGCGACACTGGCTTCGGCTGTATTTTCGCCGCGTTCCACATCGTAGTAGGGTGTAAATCCGTTCTCACGGTTGGCAATAAACTGTGCGCCGTAAAAAATTTGACCCTCACGCATGCTTGCCAGAATAACCGTCAGCGCTTCCTGCTCGCGCCCAAACAAATAGCCAAAAGGAGAAAGAGCGGCAATGTGCGCGTTGCCTTTCTCCAGCGCATCTACCAGAGCGGTCTCAGAGGTGGGCGCAACAGTTACAAGTTTGTAGCCTGTGCGAGATTCGATGAATGCCGCAATGACTTCACCTGCGGCGATCATATCGGCGTTGGGGCGGGCAGAAGGAGACAGGGCGAGGATTAATGGGTTTTGTTCGGTGCCAAGTTCGGGCGGGATGACGGGCGTTTGCGTGAGAGCGGGGCTGGGCAGCGGCGTGATGGGATTATCCGCTGCCCAGCGGGCAGGGTAGGAACATCCAAGAATGGCAAGAGATAAAATAAGAAAAAGTTTTTTCATTTTTAGAACAACGCCTTCATAATGATACTATATTGCTATAATAGGCGAAAGTTAGTGATACATTTTTTATTTAACAGGAAAGAGTCTTCCATGAAAAATGCTTTAAATACAATCATGTCCATCGTAATTCTAATCGTGCTGGCGGCAGGCGTATATTTTATTGTACAAACGGTGCGCGAGAGCGCAACAGCGGCGGCAGATGCCGCGGCTGCCCCATTTGAGCAGGTGAATCAGGCAAACGAGGCGTTGCAAACCCAAGTTTCGCAGATGATGCACCCCACGCCAACCGTCATTGTTGATCCTGTCACTTATATTACCAATGTGAAGGCGCTGGCGCGACTGGAGACCATTCAATACAGTGTAGAGCAGGTGGTCACTTGCGAAGTGAATCAAGAAGGTCCGTTGAGTTTTTTGAGCGGCGAAAAGTTATTGTTTGTGGGGCATGGGCTGGTGATTGCCGGAATTGATATGGAAAAAATTCAGCCTGCCGATCTGCGCATGGGCGGCGATACGTTATATGTGAGGCTGCCCCCTGCCGAACTTTTTGTTACCACGTTAGACAACAACAAATCGTATGTCTACGACCACGAGAGAGGTCTCATGGCGCCGGTGGATGTTAATTTAGAAACCAGTTGCCGTCAGGCGGCAGAGGATAAAATTCGTCAAAGTGTGCTGGAAGATGGAATTTTAAATCAGGCACAAATAAACGCCGAAAATTATTTGTTCAAATTTTTTAGTTCGCTTGGCTATCGAACCATTCAATTTGAACATTAAAATTTTTTTGCGCCAGCCCCCCAAAAATGGCTGGCGCAAAAAAATTACGGCGTGCAATTAACAGGGATGTTAACCTGCTGCACAAGTTCATTGGGCGCAAGAATGTGCAATTTAATCCAATAGTCATTGGGCGCGCCAACTTGATAATAATCGTTGATGACCTGCTTCCCTGCGCCTTCAAAAATAAGCAAAGCCTCCTCAGAGGAAGCGCCTGTGCTGGCTTCCCACTTCCAAGTGACATAGGCGGGTCCGTTGGCGGTAATTTCGGCTTCCAAAAAAATGGTCTGCGGAAATTGACTGCAATTGACAACGATGCGGTCGGGTTCGGCGCGCAATGCGGCGGTCACTGTTACAAAAGGGACGTTGGCAATGGGCAGTTTTTCCACCTCGCCTTGAATTTTTGTCACATTGGCTGCAACCCAGCAAAAGCCATTTGGGTTGCCTGGGTTGCGAATGTACCACCAGGTTGAAGTGTCGTTTCTGCCAACCACGCGCGCCGACTGCCCCGCGTACAATTGATTAATCAACTCGTAGACTACGCCTGGTCCCAGCCGACAATTAACCACTTCACCCGTTACGCGCAAATTCAAAGTAACAGGCTCCACAGTGGGCGTAAAAATGGGGATAAGCGTGGGCGGCGGCAGGGTGGGCGCAATGACGGGAATTGGCGATGCGGTGACGCAAGCAGACAAAAAGACGGGGAACAAAACAAAAAAAAGAATACGGCGTTTCATTACTTCCTCCTTGTAAATAAAAAGCGACCCATCGGGTCGCTTTGATCATCTACTTTGTTATAACAGCGAACATTGTTCTTTGTTGCAGTTGTGTAGAAAAGTCATTAAAAGACATTTTTGGGCAACGCTTGCAGGGAATGAGTACAACGGAAGAGCGCCGTCTCGCAATGAGGCGATTCATATTGAGCATTGCCAGCAAAATTATTTCATCTGCCGCCATAATAAAAGACTGGCAGCCAAAGCCAAAACCGCGCCCAATAAAAAGGGCGCCGAGGCGCCGAACCCTGCCCAAGTTCCGGCACCTTGCCAGAGCAAGCCGGCAAGCAGCGAAGCGGGCAGAGCTGTGAGTCCAATCGCCGCGTTGAACAATCCGTATGCTGTGCCGCGCTGGGCTTGCGGCACAAGGTCGGCGACCAGCGCCTTGGCAACGCCCTCGGTTGCGGCGTAGTAAATTCCATATAAACCAAAGAGCGCCCAAATTTGCCAGCCCGTCTGCGCAAAAGCAAAACCAAGGTACACGAACCCATAAGCAAGCCAACCGCCAATCATCAACCGACGCCTGCCAACCCTGTCGGAAAGTGAGCCAAGCGGACCAGAAAGCACGGTGTAAATGGCGGTGAAGGTCATCAGCATAAACATGGTTTGCAGTACCGAAAGACCGCGTTCCTGTGCGCGCAGAATGATAAAGGAGTCTGAGGAGTTTCCCAAAGTAAAGAGGACGACAATGAAGAGGAACGACTTGAAGCGCGAATCCATGCCTTTGAGTGAGAGCCGCAAACCTGCCCCGCCTTTGGCTGATCCACCCAAATCAACTGCGCCTACGCCTAAAACGATCACCGCCAAGACCGAGGGAATGATACTCACCAGCACCGCCATGCGGAATGTGTCCACGCTCAAGAGCGCTTCGTTGGTTTGTGTCAGCCAGATGATGAGAGCGGCAATGGCAATGCCGAGAAAAGCGCCTGCCGTATCACCCGCGCGGTGCAAACCAAAGGCAAAGCCGCGATTGGTTTCGTCGGTACTGGCGGCAACCAGCGCGTCACGCGGCGCAGTGCGAATGCCCTTGCCCACGCGGTCCGCAAAGCGCACGCCCAGCACACCTGCCCAGCCATTTACAAAATATAAAAAAGGTTTGGCAATGGTGGAAATTGCGTACCCCAACACTGCCAGCCATTTTCGTTTGCCAATTTTGTCGGAAAGCGCACCCGAATAAATTTTGACCAGGCTGGCGGTTGTTTCTGCCAACCCGTCAATTAAGCCAATGTACGCCATGCGCACACCCAGCACGTTGGAAAGGAACAAAGGGATGAGGTAGACAATCATCTCTGAGGAAACATCGGTCAAAAAAGAGGTGACGGTCATCACCCAAATATTTGGGTGCAACTTGCCGAGTTTACTTTTCATCCTTCATCCTTCGCGCTAATCTTTGCTGCTAAAATAACCAAATGCAATTAATACCCCCGACACCAAAGTAATAGCAGCGCCAATTTGAAGAAGGCTGGCGGCGTCTTTCACGTCCAGTAATTTTTCGAGGAATTTGACTGCCATTACCAGCACCACCATGCTGCCGAGTTTGGTCTTTAGTTGATGCAGGTCATGCGCCAACATCCAGCCGGGCAAGTCGAGTTTTTCAATAAATAATTCATACAAACTTACAGAGAAAATCAAGAGAGCGGTTGCAATTAAAAAACTATCTACAATCTCAATCAACTTCACGGTAATGGCTTTATCCATGCCCATTGAGCTGACCACCAAGACGATGGTGTCTATTGTTTTAAGTGTGCCCCAGGCAAAAGCCGCAAATGTGGCAAGCATTAAGGCAACGACACCAATAAGAGCAAGGTATTTTGATTTTTCAAGAATAAATTTCATTTCACGTTTCCTGTACCGCGCACGGTCACGAATTGCGGTTTTGAGAATAAATAAAATTGAATCGCCATGCGCTTCAAGAGAAGCGCATGGAAAGTGACCGTGTTCTAAAATATGCCAAAAAATGACGGGGGACTGTCACCTTTTGCTATGTTTTTGAGATGATAAATGTTGCCGATATTTTATCCATTATTCTGCTCTGTCATTTGGCGGTACAACGCCCGCAGATTGCGCCGATGCAGCGTCTCTGCCAGCCCGCCGAGATGCACACGGCTTTTCCCACAACTTTCAATCGTAATTGAATTAAGGTATTCATCTACATCTTTGCGCTTGCCAGCAGATTTAACAGCCTTTTTGATATTGTTGAGGTAATTGAGATTCTCTTTGACTGCCGCGTCAATCTCGCCGCGCAGGATGATGTCACCATGCCCCTGGATGATATTCTCCAACCCCAGTTTGCCAATCCGCTTGATGGAAGCCAGCAGATCATCTATGTTGCCGTCTACAATGTAAGGCAGTGACATGAATGCATCACCGGCAAAAAGCACGCGGTCTTCCTCTACCAAAATTGAAATGCCGTCTTCGCTGTGACCAAAAGTTTGCGATAGGATTAAATTCTTCTTCCCCACCCGCATGGTTAATTCACCAGACTCAAAGGTCAAATGAGGGGGAACAATCTTCACCTGTTTTAGGCTGGGGTTTTGCTTACGCGCCGATTCGAGGGAAGGAACCCCGTACTCGATCAGCAACTCACGGCATTTGGCATGTCCGATGACGGTTGCGCCAGGAAAGAAACAATTGCCCCAGGTGTGATCGGCGTGATAATGCGTATTGATCACATAACGCACCTGCACGCCCAATTCATGCTCAATGAACTCACGCATACCCAATGTTTCTTCCGGCAATGCCAGCGTATCAATGACCACCGCCCATTGCGGACCTACAATTACCCCCGCAGTCACTTGTGCATATATTTCACTTTGAAACCAAAAAACATTTTCAGAAACTCGCTCACGATGCATAGATCAACCTTAATTAATGAATTTATATTATATGTTTAATAGCACAAATCGGCACAAAATACAAGTTGTCTATACATATCACGCCGCTGCAAGAGCGGTTTCCCTGTTTGGGCAAGGAGACGGCTTCGTTCTTCGCAGTGAATCTCCCCTACAAGGAATTACCATTAACACGTTATCAGACTTGATTAGGCAAGTTATAAGTGATAAACTCAGTTGGAAATGCCAGCGGATATTATTGTAATTACCACTTCTACCGAACTTGGAGAGAACATTCGTCTCATCATGGAAGAGACGGGATTTTATCGAATCCATGTTGTTACCAATAAATCATCTGCTGTGGTTCGCGCAGACGAAATTGGCGCTCCGCTTGCCATGCTTGATTACGCCCTGCACGAAGAACTGGTACTGGAGATTGGCTCCGCCCTGCGCACCATTCACCCCAGCATCAACATTATTATTCTATTTGATGAAGATGTAACCCCGCCAACCTTTGATAAATTACGCCCTTGGATTCTTGTTCGCAAGCCTTTTAAAATGGCAAACTTTATGACCGCGATCAGCGAACCCCAGCCTGCCCCCAGCATACAAAATAACGAAAACGCCAGCCTACCCTGGCTAAATGACCAAAATAAAGCGGCGCAGCACCTTACCCGCCTTACCTTGGAATCTTCGGCACAAGCCGCACTCATTACACGCAAGAATGGGCTCTGGGCGTACGCCGGCAGCCTTTCACAAAATGCAGCAAAGGAAGTGGCGCAAACAGTCACCCGAAACTGGGACGGGCAAAAAGGCTCTGACCTGCTGCGCTTTATTCGGCTTGAAAGCACAAAAGCCGAACACATGCTGTACGCCACGCGCCTGACCACAGACACGGTACTCGCACTGGTCTTTGATGCAGAAACTCCTTTTAGCACCATTCGCAGCCAAGCCAGCCAATTGGTAACAGACTTGGACAACGAAAGCCAGGAAGAGCAAAAATCGGTCAAAACCGAAAAGCCCCCAGAAAGCGTGGATCAAGACGATGCGCAAGACATTCCATCCATTGCAAACATTCTAACCAACATCCCCACCCCCGAACCGACTACCTCGAATAATCTAAGGCTGCCGCAGAAAAAAGAAATTTTTGACCCCAATGAAACGCGGGTTTCCACTTCACTTTCAGACGCCTCCGCATTCAAACGAAATTCATCACCCGCCGCCCCCCCAAAAATAGCAATTACGGTCAATCCAGCCAAAAGCGCCACCGCAAACTTGCAAACGCCAAAAAACGTATTTAATCAAGTAGACCTGACAGCGCCTTCACGCCCTCAAACAAGACCCGAAACCCCGGTTGCCAAGCCCACCTCCCCCCTATTGGAAGTAACCCGCGAAAGCGCCACCACCGAAGCCGCAAAAAACCTGGTCATGGAACCTACGTCCGCCGGTTTGTATCACCTTACCTATGCCTGCCTGCTCGTACCGCGCTTCTCATCACACTATATTGCAGGCGACCTTTCGGATCGGGTGAGTGAATGGCTGCCCAACATTTGCATTGCGTTTGGCTGGCGGCTGGAATATCTTTCGGTGCGCCCCGAATATTTGCAATGGGTGGCAAATGTACAACCCAACACTTCACCTGGCTACCTCATGCGCATCATGCGCCAGCAAACTTCAGATAAAATCTTTACCGAATTTCCCCGCATGAAAAAAGAAAATCCATCCGGCGATTTTTGGGCGCCCGGCTACCTGATTATGGGCGGCACGCAGCCCCATCCGCAGCAACTGGTGCGCGACTACATTCGCCAGACCCGCCAGCGGCAGGGACAGGAAATTTCACCCACCGAACAACGCGAGCCACGAACACGCAACTAAAAAACAGAAGAGCGCAGAGTATAATCAACTCTGCGCTTTATTTATTTAACCCCATACTATTTACCCAATAAAAACCCATGCCTCCTACACTTTACTTAATTGATGGACACGCCCTCGCCTATCGCATGTATTTTGCCCTGACCGCCGGCGCAAGCAGCCAACGCTGGCAAACCTCCAGCGGTGAACCGACTGCCGGAGTTTACGGCTTTGCGCGCGAACTGGTTCGCATTTTGGAAAAGGAAGCGCCCGAATACATCGCCGTGGCTTTTGATGTGGGCAAAACCTTTCGAGATGACATCTTCCCCGAATATAAAGGTACGCGCGAAAAAATGCCCGATGACCTGCGCCCGCAGTTGGATCGCATTCGACAGATGGTGGATGCCTTTCACATGCCGCGCCTCGAGATGGACGGCTTTGAAGCGGACGACGTGCTTGGCACAGTGGCAAGAATCGCCGCTGAACAAGGCTTGGGAGTCAAAATCATCACCGGCGACCGCGACCTGCTGCAACTGGTCAACGAGCGGACGGCGGTTTATCTGGCTGGCGACGACAGCACCTACATCACCGACGCGGATGTGATCAAAAAATTGGGCGTGCGTCCCAACCAGGTGGTGGATTACAAAGCCATTGTCGGCGACACCTCGGATAACATTCCCGGCGTAAAAGGCGTGGGCGAAAAAACAGCAATTTCATTGCTCGAAAAATTCGGCACGCTCGATGTGATTTATGCCAATCTCGATCAGGTGGAGAATCGCTGGAAGGGCAAACTGGAAGCCAGTAAAGAATCGGCGTACATGAGTTACGATCTGGCGCGAATCCGCACCGACTTGAACATAAACTTCAACCTCGAAGACGCAAAAGTCAAAGCCTTCGATGGCACGGCGCTCGAAGAATTTTTCACCGCGATGGAGTTCCGCACGCTGTTGAGCAAAGTCCCAGCCATCAGCAGCGGAATGGCTGCCTCCACGCCTGCGCCTTCTTCGCTAAAGCCTGCCCAATCTGCAAAAAC
>DYML01000040.1:0-6170 GCA_020721605.1 Anaerolinea thermophila | reverse complement strand
CAGGCGTATTACATCCCCGTGGGACATACCTCTGGCAACAACCTGCCGATTGAAAAAGTGATCGCCGCCCTGACCCCATCCATGACGGATGCAAAAATTGGAAAAGTGGCGCATAACGCGAAATACGACTACATCATGCTGGCACGCTACGGGCTGGTGACTACGCCCCTGACCTTCGACACCATGCTGGCGGAATTTATCGTTGACCCAGCCTCACGCAACTTGGGGTTGAAAAACCTTGTCCACGCCCGTCTCGGCGAAGAGATGACTCACATCGAAGAGTTGATCGGCAAGGGCAAAAATCAACTGAGCATGGCGGATATTGCGATTGAATCAGTCGCGCCCTACGCCGCCGCCGATGCCGAAACCGTGCTGCGCCTGATTCCCATTTTGGAAAAAGACCTCATCCGCGCCAATGGCACAAAGTTACTGGCTGAAATCGAAATGCCGCTCGTGCCTGTGCTGGCTGAAATGGAAATGACGGGCATTCTGCTCGACCTGCCCTTCTTCCAAAAAATGTCAGTGGAACTGACCTTGCGCATGGCAGAAATTGAAAAGCGGGTTTTTGAATCCGTCGGCAAGCCGTTCAACTTGAACTCGACCCAGCAACTCTCCGATGTGCTGTTCACCCACCTGCGGCTTGATCCACCCGACAAAGGCAAGAAAACCGCCAGCGGACATTATTCCACCTCAGCCGATGTGCTGGAATTATTGCGCGGAAAACATCCCGTGGTAGATATGATTCTGGAAAACCGCGAACTCTCGAAAATAAAATCAACCTATGTAGACGCCCTGCCCGCCGCAGTCGCTTCTCAAACGGGGCGCGTGCATACCTCGTACAGCCAGACGGGCGCGGTGACGGGACGCATTTCATCCTCCAACCCGAACCTGCAAAACATTCCCATCCGCACCGAGGAGGGACGCCGCGTGCGAAATGGATTCATCGCCGAGAAAGGCAGCGTGCTGCTTTCGGTGGATTACTCGCAGATTGAGTTGCGGATTGTGGCGCACATGGCGGAAGATGAAACCATGCTGGCGGCGTTCAAAGCCGGGGAAGACATCCACGCCACCACTGCCGCCGCAGTCTACGACATGGAACTGGAATCAGTCACGAAGGAAATGCGCCGCCACGCGAAGGCAATCAACTTTGGGCTGATCTACGGCATGTCTGCTTTTGGGCTGACCCGCTCCACCGACCTGACCCTCGCAGAATCCGAAAGATTTGTCAAAGCCTATTTTGAAAAATTCCCAGGCGTAAAAAAATATCTGGATGGGATTCGCCAACTGGCAGCGCAGCAAGGGTATGTGGAAACACTGCTCGGACGGCGCAGATATTTCCCCGCCCTGCAAGGCAAGATCAATCAGCAGTTGAAGAACCGCGAAGAGCGCGAAGCCATCAACGCGCCCATTCAAGGCACAGCAGCAGATATTATGAAAATTGCCATGCTCAAAATTCCGCCCGCGATTAAAGCCGCAGGGCTGAAAGCCAAAATGCTTTTGCAGGTGCATGACGAACTGGTGCTGGAATGTCCGAAAAATGAAATGGAAAAAACCGCGCGCCTGGTGCAGGAAACCATGGCGAATGCCTACCCCATGAGCATTCCGCTTTCGACCGAGGCGCGGTCGGGTCAAAGTTGGGGCGGAATGCAAGTGCTGGGGTAATGTTGCGTGTTTTGTACGCAACACGAAATACGAAAAGGTTATAATCACTGCCTAATCATAAAACACATATTCGGTTTAAATTGGATTGACTATGCCCGGACGAGAAGACATTTTTCAAAAAGCAATGAACGACGGACATTCCGCCGCCTGGGATCAGGAATGGGATAACGCCGCAGCCGCATACCGACAAGCCTTGCAGGAATTTCCCGACCACCCCAAAGCGCTCAACAGCCTGGGACTGGCGCTCTATCAACTGGGAAATGTTGAAGAAGCCCTGCAAATTTATCTGAATGTTGCCAAACTCTCACCCGATGACCCCGTGCCGATGGAAAAAGTGGCTCAACTCTCCGAACGCATTGGAGATTTGAGAATGGCAGTGGATGCGGCGCTGCGGGCGGGCGATCTATTCCTCAAACAGCGCGATACCGAAAAGGCGCTCGAAAACTGGGTACGGGTGACCAATCTCAACCCCGAAAACGCCATTGCCCATTCGCGGCTGGCGCAAGTACACGAAAAACTGGGTCATGCGCAACAGGCGGTCAGGGAATACCTTGCCATCGCCAGCATTATTCAACGCGCCGGCAACAGCGATAAAACAAAAGAAATGATAGAAAAAGCCTTGTCTATTTTGCCAAACGACCTGGAAGCCCGACAAGCGCAAACCTTATTCAAGACGGGGCAATTATTACCCAAGCCCCTGCGCGGCAAAGGCGGCACAGGTCCAATTCGCATGGCACAGGTAAAACAACTGCAAAAACCAAAAGCCTCCTCCGGGCTGGACCCCATCGCCGAAGCGCGTCAAAAAGCGCTAACCCAGCTGGCAGAACTGCTCTTTGAATTTTCAGACGACAGCCCGACGGCTCAAGAGCGCAAAGGTCTTTCTGCCATTATGAAAGGAACAGGCGGGCTTTCTTTACAGCAATCGGAACAAACAAAAGTAATTATGCACCTCGGCTTGGCAATTGACGCGCAGACCAAAGGCAATGAAACGCAAGCCGCCGAAGAATTTGAAAGCGCGCTGGAAGCCGGCTTCAAACACCCCTCGCTATATTTTGCCTTGGGTCTTTTGCGCTTCAAAGGCGACAAAATGGAGAGCGCGCAAAAATTTCTGCAAAACTCCATCAAACACAGCGATTACGCGCTCGCCACGCGCCTTTTATTGGGGCAAATATTGGTGAGTAAGTTACGGTACAGCGAAGCCGGGCTGGAATATCTGGAAGCGCTAAAACTATCTGACGCAGCGACAGTTCCCGCAGAAAAGATAGATGAGGTCAGCCAGCAATACGAACCCTTAATCGAAGCGCATGAAAACCAGCAGGATGAAAGCATTTTGCGCAAAGTGTGCGAAAACATTCACAACCTGCTCATCCGCCCCGACTGGCGCGAACAGCTGCATAAAATGCGCGATCAAATGCCAAAGCAGGAAGGGGACATGCTTGCCCCACTGGCAGACGTAATTTTACAGGCGCAATCCAGTTCGGTGCTCGAATCGATGAATCGCATTAATCAACTGGCGCGCATAGGACATTTGCGCTCGGCAATGGACGAAGCCTATTACGCCATGCAGTATGCGCCCACCTACCTGCCGCTGCACATGCTCATGGGCGACCTGCTGGCGCAGGAAAACCGCGAAGCAGATGCCATCACAAAATACAGCACGGTGGCACATGCCTACAGCGTGCGCGGTGAAGTCGTGCAGGCAACAAAACTATTCCGCCGCATCATTCAACTTTCGCCAATGGATATGGTCGCCCGAAACCGCCTGATAGACCAACTGATTGCGCGTGGACAGGTGGATGATGCCATCCGCGAATATCTTGAACTTGCCGCCATTTACTCGCGCCTCGCCGAACTGGATATGGCGCGCAAAACATACACCACCGCCCTGCGCGTTGTGCAACAAGGCAACGCCAGCCACGACTGGAACGTGCATATCTTGCAGCGCATGGCAGATATAGACTTGCAGCGGCTGGACTGGAAACAAGCCCTGCGCGTCTATGAACAATTGCGCACCATCACGCCAGATGACGACCTCACGCGCCGTCAATTGGTGGAACTCAACCTGCGCATGGCGCAAAACGACAAAGCCACAAAGGAGTTGGAAAACTACATCAACTACCTTGAAAATCAAAATAAAAATGAGATAGCCATTGTCTTTTTGGAAGACATGCTCAAAGATCACCCTGGTCACCTGCTTCTCAGCCGAACCCTTGCCGCGCAGCTGCACCACACCGGGCGCACAGACGAAGCCATTGTAATTTTGGATCATTTGGGGGAAAGCCTAATGCAGTCTGGCAGCAAACAAAGCGCACTCGAAGTGATTAACCAAATTGTTCTGATGAACCCGCCCAACGCCGAAGAATATCGCAAACTGCTTTTTCAAATGCAAAACAGTTAATGGACGAGTGGAAATATTCGATACCTGCCCGCACACGGCAGGTATTTTTATTTCCCCGCCCGCCCAAACCAGAATTTACGGCGGCGGCGGGATTCACATACCATTCATTTTCACATGCTATACTAACCGCCAATAAACCAGATCACGGAGAATGAATATGCCAAGAACAAAAAATACCGCAGTCATGAACTGGCTTTTTAGTTTCGCCATCATCGTGGCGCTGCTGGTGGTCTTCGGCGGGTTTGTGCGCCTCACCCGTTCAGGGCTGTCCATTGTGGAATGGAATCCCATCAGCGGTGTATTCCCCCCTATGGGGCAGCAAGCCTGGCAGGTGGAATTTGCCAAATACCAGGAAACGCCGGAATATCAAAAAATTAATACCGACATGACACTGCCCGAATACCAGTTTATTTTTTACATGGAATGGATTCACCGAATTATTGCGCGGCTGGCGGGTTTGGCTTATGCCCTGCCTGTTTTTTATTTTCTTCTCAAGAAAACAATTCCGCTTAAAGAATTTGGCATTTACTTTTTGATGGGCATGCTTTTTATTGGGCAGGCATTCATGGGCTGGTACATGGTTGCCAGCGGGTTGGTAGACCGACCTGCCGTCAGTCACTTTCGGCTCACCAGTCACCTGCTGCTGGCGCTCAGCCTGTTTTCGCTTGCCCTTTGGACTGCGTTTGGACATAAATTTGGCTTTCACGACACAAGCAGAAAAATAAAATGGTCGCTGCCTTCCACGCTGACCGCCTGGTCAATCGGTTTATTAATTTTACAAATTACCTACGGCGGCATGACGGCAGGGCTTAAAGCCGGTCATGTTTCAGATACCTGGCCCCTGATGTTTGGCAAGTGGATTCCGCCCAACCTGTTTGGCGCGTGGATCAACATTTTTGAAAGCCCGCAGACCATTGTTTTTATTCACCGCTGGCTGGCTTGGCTGGGATTAATTGCCGTGCCTGTTGTTTATTACTTTGTTAAAAAACAAAAGTATCCGCAGGATATTCAAAAAGGATTAGCCTGGCTGATTGGCGTAGTGGGCTTGCAAATTACCCTGGGCGTGCTAACCATTCTCTCGTATGTTCAGATTGACCTTGCGCTTGCACATCAAGCCAATGCGCTGCTTTTGCTTGCCCTGGCAATCTATTTTATTCACCGTTTTAGAACATTGGATGGTACCATCAGCCCACAAAAATAAATGCCGCAAACAAAAAAGGACACGGTTTTGCAACCGCGTCCTTTTTGTTTGCCTGTTTTTGGCGTTAAACAGGGGATATTGCCATATCCGTTATTGCCCCATCTCAGCCAGGGCGGCTTCAATTTCCTGTTTAAAGCCATCAAAAGACTGCGCGCCTTCAATCAACTTTGTCTTTACTTCTCCATTTACCATGTAAGACATGACGAATGAAGGCGTAGCCTGAACACCGCCCGCCATGCCGTCTTTCATGTCTTGATCAATGGTGTCTTTGTAGGTGTTGGCGTTGAAGCAGGTTTCAAATTGATTCATGTCCAAGCCGATGGTTTCGGCAAATGCGAGTATTTTTTTATCGGCAAAGCCGCCCTGATTTTCACCGGCTTGGTTGGAAAGAATAATGTCGTGCATTTCCCAAAACTTATCTTGATCGCCTGCGCAGTATGCCGCCTCGGCGGTGGCAGCGGATTCGGGACCGATAAACTCGCCAAAGGTGTTGTAAACAAAATACACCGTGCCGTCTGTCACGTAGGTTTCCATCAATTGCGATTCGGTGTCTTGATAAAATTTAGCGCAATAGGGGCATTGAAAATCAGAATATTCGTCAATGCGAATCGGGGCATCGGGGCTGCCAGCGGCGTTAAAATCAACATTGGGGCGGGTAAATGTTAACGGGGCGGCAATGGCGCCAACTGGTTTAAAGTTTGGGTAAATAATTAAGAAAGCAATAAAAATGGCGCCGATGCTGATCAGCCCAATGCCTATCAGTCGGTTGCGCTGTTCTTTACGGCGTATCTGTTCGCGGCGCACCTGACGCTTGCTGGTTTCTTTTGGGTTATTCATAACTTGCTCCTCTGGTCTAAATATGTAGGGTGCGAATTGTGCCACGCCGAAATGGATTTGTCTAGTAAAGGG
>DYML01000039.1 GCA_020721605.1 Anaerolinea thermophila | reverse complement strand
GGGAAGTATGCTCATGCCCCTAGTATACCCTTGCGGGCGCTTCATAACAAAAAACAGGCTTCAAGTTCGCTACCGCTTGAAGCCTGTTTTTTGTTATTTTTTCTTGTGCAAAGCTGTTTTCTTTGCCACGCGCCGATAGGGGGGCATGTCTATGACCAAAATTTGCGACATGGTGGGGTCGAGCAGTTTGTTCCATAAGTTTGAGTAACTCAACGCAAATGAATCCGCCCGCATGTTGGAGGTGATGACAGTGGGCAGGTGCGCGTTGTAGCGATAATTCAACACGCTGTACAGTTTATCCTCTGCCCAGACCGAACTTGCGCCGCTTTCTTTGAGGTCGTCCAAAATTAAAAGGGGCGTGGTGCGAATTTCGTGGAAGCGTCTGTCAAAAGGCACTTCAGAACTGGGGCGGAAGGTCTGGCGCAGGTAATCGAGCAGGGCAGAGACTTCGACCAGCAGCGCCTGCCCGCCGAGACCCATGCGGTAGTTGCCAATTGCCGCCGCCAGGTGAGTCTTGCCGCAAAAGGATTGCCCCAGCAGCACCAGCCAGCCATGCGGCTCTTCAGAAAAATGCGCCGCAGCGCCAAAGGCTTCGTGCAGAGTTTTCACATCGTCCTTTGTCACTTTTACGCGGATAATTTCTTTATCTTTGTATTTGTTGCCAAACTTATCCTGCTTTTCGGTGACAACGGTTGTAACGGCTTCCTTGCCAATTTCGTCTTCACGCATTTGAAATTTTTCAAATGTCATGGCTTTCATCTCAGGCAGCAAGAGCATGGAGATGCCCGGGTTGCTGGTTTCTTCGGGTCGGCGGTAGTCGGGGGCGCTAATTTTCACATATTTTACAAATTCATCATCCTGTAAACGCGAGCGAATGCGCCCTTCAATTTCATCCAACATCAAATTGGTGGTGATGACTGTTGCCAGTTTATTAATGTAACGAAAGTTGATGATTTGAAATAGTTTTTCCTGCGCCCAGTTGGTTGCGTTTTGCGTGCCAAAATCGTCGAGGATCAATAACTCGGCGCTGCGAATCTCGTCAAAGCGTTGCTCAAAAGTTGTCTCAGGGTCGTTGTAGGCAAAGCGCAAGGAATCGAGCAGGTCGGGTACGGTGATAAAAAGCGTGGCAACACCTCTTTCTACTGCCTGGTTTGCAATTGCCGCTGCCAGATGGGTCTTGCCGCAGCCGTAGCCGCCTTCGAGCAAAACCCAGCCCTGGTGAAGGTGCGCAAAGTTTTCGCAGATTTCAAATGCCTTATAAATATTTTCCTTTTCCTGCGGCATCATAAATTTTGCTTTTTCATTGCCGGTAGTTCTAAAGTTTTCAAAGCGCAAGTGCGTCAATCGGTCCAGGTTGCTCATGGCAAACAAATGACTGCGGGCGCTTTGCACAACATTTTTTGCGCGGCAAACGCAAGACTCAATTTTGCCAAACTTTTCATGCCCCATTGGAACATCGTACCGAACATAGCCCACGCCTTTGCAGTGCGGGCAGTTTGGGTCGCCCAGGGGTTTTACCAAATTTTCAATCTCGGTTGAGGAACTCGGAGAATTCACTATTGGTGTATCGCTTTTCATCTTTAGCAGCGTCTTGTTGATCTTTTCTTTCATCTTTGCCTTTTTCCTTCCAGCGCGCCAAAATGGCTTCCACATATTTCCAGTTGCGAATATTGCGGCTGACCGCAATTTCAAACGCTTCTTCAAACCATACGGCGGGGTAATTTTTTTCTGCGTCACGCAGCATGTCAGACAGTAAAGGCGTGAGTGCGCCTATGTTTTCTTCGTACAATTTAAAGATGTTTGACTTTTTCATTGGCGCAGAGGAGCCGATTGCGGATTCGCGCCATTGCCCTTTTTCAAATGCTTCAACCGATAAACGCCCGCGCGGCGAGTTGAGAAAATAAAAAACCTGCGCTTCGCGCTCGCGCCGCAGCAGGGTTGCGCGCCCAACGGCTTTTTCCAGCCCCAGCCGAATCTCTTCACTGCTCAACCCCAGCGACCCCGCCTCAAAATCCATCTCACGCAAAGCGCGAAAATGCCCCTCAATATGTTCAATGCGCCAGATGGCGTGTAAAGTCACCTTGAGTTCTGCGAGGTCGTCTATCTCTTTGAGTAGATGAATGAACGAATCGGGAATTTGAGTGAATGTTTCAGAGGATGTAAATCCATTGAAAGGGGGCATTTTGTTTATTGATTTGGGTTGAAGGATGTGGTTGTAGCGTTCTCGAACCTTGTTAATTCGCCACGGAAAATTAAGTCAATCTCACCTACGGGACCGTTGCGATGTTTTGCAACTACAATTTTTGTGATGTTCTGCTTGTCTGACCCCTTCTCGTATTCATCAGGGCGATAGATAAACATCACGATGTCGGCGTCCTGTTCCAATGAGCCAGATTCACGAAGGTCGGAAAGTACGGGCTTTTTATCGGTGCGTTGTTCCACTGCGCGGGATAGTTGAGCGGCGGTTAGCACGGGTACGTTCAGTTCGCGCGCCAATACCTTTAAACTGCGCGAGATGTGAGAAACTTCCTGCACGCGGTTATCGTTGCGCGAGTCGCCGCCCATGAGTTGCAAATAGTCAATGATGATTAAGTCAATGCCATATTCCATGTGCAGGCGGCGGCATTTGGTGCGCAGTTGCAAGGGGGTGATGGCGGGCGTATCGTCCAGGTAAATATGGGTGTCTGAAAGGACTTCAATGGCGTGGGTAAACAGGGGCCATTCATTGTCCAGCAATTTTCCATTACGCAGGCGTTGAGAGGAAATTTCTGTGGTTTGGGCTATTAAACGCTGCACGACCTGTTCGTTGGACATTTCCAATGAAAAGATGGCGACGTGCTTTTTATGAGTCAGCGCGGCGTTTTTGGCAATGGAAAGCAGAAAACCTGTTTTCCCCTGACCAGGGCGACCCGCAATAATTAACAAGTCTGAAGGTTGCAAGCCTGTCAGCATTCGGTCTAGGTCAATAAAACCGGTTGGTACGCCATGAATTTCTTCGGGGCGTTTGGCAAGTTCGTCAATGCGGTCGTAGTAATCGCTGAGGACGGCAGAGATCGGCTGAAGGTCATGTTTTAGCCGCCGCTCGCTGACGTTGAAGACTGCCTTCTCCGCTTCGTTCATTACATCTTCCACAGTGGAGGCTTCGTTGTAGGCAATGGAGGCGATCTTGTTTGCGGCGGTAATCATCTTACGGCGAATGGAATGCCCTTCAACAATGCGCCCGTAAGATTCGGCGTTGAGCGAGGATGGAACCTGATTGATAAGTGAGGTTAGGTAGGCAGAGCCGCCCACATCGGTAAGCAGGCTGGAGCGGTCTAGTTCTTCGGAGAGGGTGAGTAAATCAACTGGAATGCGCTGTTCGTGCAGGCGCACAAAAGCTTCCCAAATCCATTGGTTACGGTGAATGTAAAAATCATCCGCCGCGAGGAATTGGGCTACGTCGTAGTAGGCTTCGGGGTTAATCAAAACCGCCCCTACGACGGCTTCTTCTGCTTCTCGGCTGTGTGGCACAGTCGAGGACGTTTGGCTGGCAGGGGCGGCGGATTGTTCATCCCCGTAGGGGGGTGTTTCGGGGTAATAATCGGTCATTGAGTTTTTTTCAATTTTAGGGTTTGGCGGGTTGGTCTTTGTCTGGGTCGTCAATATCCAATTTGTCAATAAAATCTTTAAAGATGGACAGTCTATCGCTTGCTTCGGCTGAGAGCGGAGCAGGCGCTTCTTTTTGTGCCGGCGCAGTTGACTGGGCGGGCATATCTTGTTCTGGCGCCATGCCCGCCTGATCCATCACGTCTACATGAACAAAGATTGGCACATGCGCGCGCACGGCAATTGCAATGGCATCCGATGGGCGCGAGTCTATGCGAATTTCCTGCCCGTCAACTTCGGCAATGATATTGCCGTAGTAAATATCACCCTGTAGTTTATCAATTTCAACACGGGTGATCCGCGCGTTGAATGCGGTAAAGATATTTTTAAGCAGGTCGTGGGTAAGCGGTCGCGCCACCTCCACTTCTTGCAGGGCAATGGTAATGGCTTCTGCTTCGTAAGGTCCAACCCAAATGGTAAGGTAACGCGCAGCGTTTGTTTGCTTTAAAACGAGAACACGCTGGGGCGCCATTAAATGCACGCGGATACTATCAATGACAACTTCAATCATATCTGACATAGGCAACTCCAATGGGTCTATTTTACCGCTTGTTCTATAAATTACGAAACCAGGTCTGCGGGAGTTTTAATTTGACTTCTGACGGCGGATTGTTTTTTTGCGGCAATTTTATTCACGCGTGCTATACTGGCTTGGCGTTCAATCAGCAGATAAAAAGAACAAATTTTTTCAACAAAAAGACGGTTAAAATTTACGCAATTTTTTTATGTCTGGCATCAAAAAAAGCCAGCAGCCTGAGCCATGAGATAAATTTTCATTTTATAAAACGAGTATCCATGAAAAAAATATTATTTATATTCCTTGTCCTTGCTTTTATTCTTTCTGCCTGCGCAAAGCGCGCAACCCCCACTCCAACCGCCCTGCCGCCGCCAACCGCCACGCCAAAAGCACAAGCCACGCAAACGCCCCTGCCAACAGTAACCGCTGTTTGTACATCCAACAAGCCTACCCAAAGTGATATTGATCGGGCGCTCACCTATACTCAGACCGCCATAGACGAGCTGGACTGGGAAAAAAGTTACACCGTTGAAGAAGGACGGGTGAGCGTGACCTGGTTTAATAACCCACAGGGAGCCATTATCTACCTTGAAGCGCGGTTATTTCCCTGCGGGTACGAAGAACCAGATTTAAACAAATATTATAGTGAAGAAAACTGGCAAGCCGTTTTTCAGAATTACGAAAGTTACCAAATGCTTGACTCGTGTAAAACAAACACAGGATTAAGATTGTATGAATTCACAGCCCAAAATCAAGGCTTTACGTATGCAGTCAAATACTGGGTTGAGAATGACACCGAGACGCGAATTATTTCCACCATGATGGTCTTTCCGCTGGAATCAAGTTTATTAATGGATGAATACTCGGCGCGGCTTTTTCCCCAATATAAAACCTGCCCTTAATTCACTGCGGAAAAGTTCGCTATGCTATAATGAGCTTGCATTGGAATACCTTCCACGCCGTTAGGGGATGATCGGCTTCGACGGGAGAGGCTGGTTCCGGAATGCGAGCCGAGCGTGCGCCGAACTCGTAAACTCAGCGCAAAATTTAAGTGCCAACCGCACTTCATACGCTGCTATGCCCCTCGCCGCTTAAGGTGAGACATAACAGTTAGACATCTTCGGATGTCTCGTCCGCCGGCACCGAACTCTACCGGGTGACGGGTCGGGCGAAACAAAGGTAGAGTGCCGCGCGTGATTCTGCTAATCGCGCGAAAGATCAGCAGATGGTCACAGAGTTACCTGTCCGCCGAGATCTCTGTGATGAAACACTTCGGCAGACTACGCTCGTAGATTTTCGAGGGTCGAATCTTTCGGACGCGGGTTCAATTCCCGCCATCTCCACACCCGTTCGACCAGCAGGTTATACTGCTGGTCGAATTCGTTTAAATTGGAGAACCCATGAAAAAACTCTTTTTATTGTTAGGGTGTCTGGCTGCGCTAACAGCCTGCCAAACCATTGCCGCAGAACCAAACCCAACCACGCAAGTTTCAAGCCCCTCTGCCATGCCTGCCACAGCCACAGCAAGCGCAACTGCCACACGGCTGCCTGCCACGCCTGTGCCGCTCTTCTTCAGCGAGGAATTTAACGCCGACCTGGGGGCTTGGGCTTCCTTTCAAACGGGAGGCGCAGAAGCGCCAGAGGTAGGCTTAAAAACCGACCTTTTGCAGATTGAATTTACCTCCCCAAACACCTGGTATTACGCCATCCACAACGCACACGAATATTCCCATGTGTTAATCCGCGCGGCAGTTTCAGGCACAAGCGCCGGCTCACTGGGCTTGATCTGCCAATATAGCGAAGCAAAAGGCTGGTACGAGTTTAACCTTGCCAGCAATGGAACGTACAGCCTGCTCTTTGGTCAATGGTTGAAGCAAGACATTGCACAATATACGCCGATTGAAATTAACACGTCGGAATATCTTCAGGCGGGAAACCTGACCTACGAAATTGGAATGACCTGTGAAAACAACACCCTGTTGCTGCAAATTAACGAAAAAGTCTTTCGCAAGGTGGATGTAACCCGCTACGGGCTGAGCAAAGGCAAGGTGGGCATTAACGCTTCCTCTTTTGATGAAGTTCCCATGACTGCCAATTTTGACTGGGTGAAGGTGGAAAGCCCAAAATAGCGGCTCACCAAACAGCCCAAGGCAGAGGTCTTTTATATTTTTTATATGCCGTTAACAGAAATCTTGCAGAGACGGCTTAAGATTGAAACATTGAAAATCACCAGCAAGGAGTAATCTCATGGCAAAAATTATTGGCATTGATCTTGGCACGACCAACAGCGTAGTCGCTGTGATGGAAGGTGGAACCCCCACCGTCATCACCACCGCAGAAGGCGGGCGGCTCTGCCCATCCGTTGTGGCGTTCAACAAGAACGGCGAACGCATGGTAGGGCAAACTGCAAAACGACAGGCGGTTATTAATTCAGACAACACGGTCTACTCCATCAAACGTTTTATGGGGCGGCATTTTGAAGAAACCAGCGCTGAACGCGGCATGGTCCCATTTTCTGTAATTGAAGGACCCACCAACGATGTGCGCGTAAAATTGCCCATCACCGGCAAGGAATATTCTCCACAAGAAATTAGCGCAATGATTTTAGGCAAACTCAAAGCCGACGCCGAAGCCTATTTGGGAGAACCTGTAACCCAGGCAGTCATTACCGTGCCTGCCTATTTTAACGACAGCCAGCGTCAGGCAACCAAAGACGCGGGCAAAATTGCCGGCTTGGAAGTTTTGCGTATCATCAACGAGCCAACCGCCTCTGCTTTAACCTACGGGCTGGACAAGAAAAAGAATGAAACCATTTTGGTCTTCGACCTGGGCGGCGGCACATTTGACGTGTCGGTGCTGGAAGTAGGCGAAGGCGTGATCGAAGTAAAATCTACCAATGGCGATACCCACCTCGGCGGCGACGACTGGGATCAGAAGATCACCAACTGGGCAGCAGATGAATTTAAGAAAGATCAGGGAATTGACCTGCGCAGCGACAAGCAAGCCCTACAACGCCTGCGCGAAGCCGCCGAAAAAGCCAAGATCGAACTTTCGAGCGTGATGGAAACCGAAATCAACCTGCCCTACATCACCGCCGATGCCAGCGGACCAAAACACCTACAACTCAAACTCTCACGCGCCAAGTTTGAACAGATGACAAGCGACCTGCTCCAACGCTGCCGCAAACCATTTGAAGCCGCACTCAAAGACGCAGGCATCTCCGCCGATAAACTAAATGAAGTGGTGCTTGTTGGCGGCTCTTCGCGTATGCCAATGGTTCAAGATTTGGTGCGCAGCCTCACAAACGGCAAAGAACCCAACAAAGGCGTAAACCCAGACGAAGTGGTGGCAATTGGCGCAGCCATTCAGGGCGGCGTGCTGGGCGGCGAAGTGAAAGACATTTTACTGCTAGACGTAACCCCGCTTTCACTCGGCGTGGAAACCATGGGCAGCGTAATGACTGTGATGATCGAACGCAACACCACCATCCCCGTCCGCAAAACCGAGACTTACTCGACTGCCGCAGACAATCAGACCGCTGTGGATATTCATGTGCTGCAAGGGGAACGCCCAATGGCAAATGACAACATGAGCCTCGGCAGATTCCGACTGGATGGAATTCCACCGGCTCCGCGCGGTATTCCACAGGTGGAAGTCACCTTTGATATTGACGCAAACGGCATCCTGCATGTGACCGCCAAAGACAAAGCCACAGGCAAGGAACAAAAGGTTGCCATCACCGCCTCTACCAACCTAAACAAGAGCGACATTGACCGCATGGTACAGGAAGCGCGTCAAAATGAAACAGCAGATAAACAACGCCGCGAGATGATTGAAGTAAAAAATACCGCCGATAACCTGATCTACCAGACAGAAAAGGCATTACGCGACCTGGGCGATAAAGTGCCGGCGGCAGAACGCAGCTCGATTGAAACCCAAATTAACGACCTGAAGCAAGCCGCACAAGGCGATGACCTTGCCCACATCAAAAAACAGACCGAGACCTTGCAAAACACTTTCCACGCCCTCAGCCAGCAACTGTATGCGCAGGAACAGCCGCAAGGTCAGGGGCAGCCTGAAGGCGGGCAGGCTTCTTCTACTCCCCACCAAGATGGAGATGTAATTGACGGGGAAGTGAAAGAATAATAAAGTATAAAAAGTAAAAAGCGGGCAGCCAGTTTTTTGGCTGCCCGCTTTTTATATAAGTGAATAATTAAAAAAACAACATCAACGCCCCCTGAGTTGAGCGGGAAGGGGAAAACAAACTACCCGCAAAACCCAACAATAATTTTGCACCCACCCAATCTCATGCAAGAAGTCTATTATTCTCCATACTGCCCCATGTCTTCTTCCATAGTAACCCGCGCAGGCTCTTCTGCGGGGCGCTTATCGAGAAATTCGAGAGACTGAATTACAACCTTTGTAAAGTATTTGGTTTCGCCATTGTCTTCGTATTTATCGGTTTTCAACCGACCTTCAAGAAAAACAAGGCTGCCTTTCTTCAAGTATTCCTGACAAACTTCGCCAAGCCGCTCCCATGCTTCAATATTGACCCATTCAGTTGATTCTTTTGTCTCACCATTTTTATCTTTCCAGCGATTGCTGACAGCAAGACTAAAATGAGTCACTTTTTTGCCGGTGGGGGTGTACTTGCTTTCCGGGTCTTTGCCCAAACGACCGATTAATTGAACGCGGTTTAGCGCAGGCATGACTGCGCTCCATTAGTTCTGGCGCTTTTAGATGCAGTGTTAAGTGTCATAGTTTTTTTCCTTTTTATCTAAAAGATAATTGATTTGTGTCACGCAGGATAACATGCCAGGCACACAGGCAGACTGGCACGGCATCTTTGTCAAGGTTATACTTATTCTATTGCCGCGCCTTGTTTCTTAAGCACGGGTAAGCCTGTCTTCATTTCGGCTACATCGTAACCAGCAGGCACGGCATCCAGCGCATCCTCTTTAACTTCCTTTGAGAAGTAATAAAGTTGGCGTTCCTTGCCAGAGGCTGTGACAGTCTTCTTGCCGTGCAGGTAGTAAGTAGTTCCTTTTGAATTGGTAAATCCGTAAGCCATTTTTTCTCCTTGTGTCTAATTGATAATCAAAGTGTAGAACAAAATTTCTAACCTGTCAAGCCCTTAAAAAACAAAACATTGCATAGAAAAATACAGCGGAGCAAGTATGAAAACAATAACCACCCTTTCAGATTTAAGAGCCGCCCGACAATTGCTGCATGGGTCAGTGGGGCTGGTGCCAACGATGGGCTACCTGCACGAGGGACATTTATCCCTCATCCGCCGCGCAAAGATGGAATGCGAAAGCGTGGTCGTCAGCATTTTTGTCAATCCTTCTCAATTTGGGGCAAATGAAGATTTATCAAAATATCCACGCGATCTAAAACGTGACCTGAACCTGATGGAACCGCTCGGCGTAGATTTGGTCTGGAATCCCACCGCCGAGATCGTGTACCCCGCTGGCTACCAAACCTGGGTTGAGGTTGAGAGTTTAACCCGACCGCTGGAGGGCGCCATCCGACCTGCTCATTTCAGGGGAGTCACCACCATCGTCACAAAATTATTCAACGCCGTTCAACCTCACAAGGCATATTTTGGACAAAAAGATGCGCAACAGGCGGCAGTCATTCAACAGATGATACGCGATTTGAACTTTCCCATTGAGATGGAAATTTGCCCAACCACACGCGAAGCAGACGGGCTTGCCATGTCCAGCCGCAATCAATATTTACAGGGAGCAGACCGCCCCGCCGCCGCAATTTTATTTAAAGCCTTAAGCGCTGCCAAATCTGCCTATGCGGGCGGAGAGCGCAACGCCAAAAATTTACGAAACATAGTCCAGGAAACGCTTGCCACAGAGCCGCGCGTACAAGTTCAATATGTCTCGTGCGCCGACTACCACACGCTCAGCGAGTTGGATACCGTACGCGGCAAAAGCCTGCTTTCGCTGGCGGTCATGGTTGGCAAGACAAGGCTGATAGACAATGTGACGCTGGAGTAGAAAATGGAACACCCCAAACCCCGCCTGCGCTATTGGCTGCGCCTCAGCATATTTACAATATTTGCGCTGCTTTTACCCGTCTTTTTCCTTGTGTTGTATGCCAGTTACCGTTGGGTGAATATTTACAGCCACCCAACGCGGATTGTTTCGCATGGCACGGCGCTGATAGAAAACAACATTCCCTTTCAAGAAGTGGAATTAATCACCGTAGATAAAATTAAACTGGCGGCTTGGTACACCCCACCAAAAAACGACGCGGTCATTTTACTTGCGCACGGCTACAACGACAACCGCCCAGAGAGCATTTATGTTTTTCTTGCACAGCATGGGTATGGCGTTCTGGCATGGGATTTTCGCGCGCATGGATTAAGCGGCGGCGAGCTTTGCACGCTGGGGTACAAAGAACAGTTGGATATGGAAGCCGCGCTACATTATGCGCTGGCACAGCCAGAGGTGCAGCATGTTGGCGCATGGGGCGGGTCTATGGGAGCGGCAACTGTCCTTCTGACGGCAGCCAAACACCCCGAAATTGAAGCGGTAATCAGCGACAGCGCCTACCCATCATTGGAAGATGTTTTAAAATTAAATATGCCAAACCCATTCTTACAGCCCTTTGTATTATTTTTCAGCAAAATGCAGGGCGGCAACTTGAATGAAGTGCGCCCGGTGGATCAGATTGCAAAAATCAGCCCGCGCGCGGTGTTCATCATTGACGGCTGGGAAGGCGGAGCCATTGCCATGAATGCGCCGCAGCGCCTCTTTGATGCTGCCAACGAGCCAAAAGAATTATGGGTGGAAGATGGTGTGCCGCATTTGGGCATGTTTAGCCATAACCCCCAAAAATATATCAAACGGGTGCTTGGTTTTTTGGATGAATATCTAAAATAGCCCAAAGGCAATCAACCTGCCCATCATTGGCTATACCCTCAAACAAAAAAACAAGGTTGAAAATTAAATACGCGCCAACAGAAGCACATGCGGTCAGCCGATTCGTGGCGCACCTCTCTATAAATTTGATGAACCGAAACACTTTTTGAACATCTTTCTGCTATCATGGGAGCATGAAAACCATTCTCATTGCCGAACATAAAACCGACAACCGCTGCCACATGCGGGAATATCTTGAAGCCGACGGCTTTCACGCCGTGATTGCCTCAAACGGAGACGAAGCCCTCGTTACAGCCCGTGCCGAAAAGCCCGACCTGATTCTACTGGACATCATGCTGCCCGAAATGAGCGGAAGCGACTTTTTCAAAACCTATCGCAAGGAAAGTAAAAAACCCATCATCCTGCTCACCACCCATCGGGATAAAACCGGCAAAGTCCTCGGTCTTGAACTCGGCGCAGATGATTACATCGCCAAGCCATTTGCAATGAAGGATTTAACTGCCCGCATTAACGCCATCCTTCACCGCATGGAACGCCCTATCGCCGAACCGGAATTTTTATCCATCGGCGGAATCCAACTCGATTTTGAAGACCGCTCCGTGAAATGGTTTGGGCGACCCACCAGCCTGACTCCCTCCGAGTTTGACTTGCTCTACATTTTGATGTCCGCCCCCGGCAAGGTTTTTTCACGCTCCGAGTTGCTGATCAAATTACAGGGGACAACCTTTGAAGGCGTTGAGCGCACCATTGATGTCCACATCCGCAATTTAAGGACAAAGATCGAACCCAACCCCTCCGAACCAATTTTCATTGAAACGGTTTTTGGGGCTGGGTATAAATTCCATTCTGAATAGCGCATCAAACATCGCACAATGCTTGATGCGCTATTCAGTTTAAAGAACAGATGCCGCAAAGAACAAAACGGGGGCGAAACAAAGTGTGCGATGAGTTTTTTGAAATTCGGTTCTAAATTTATCTCTTGAACTTCCTGCCAGTCGCCAACTCAACGCTCTTGTACGCGCCGTCATAAATGCCGATGCTTTTGTTCTTGACGATGCAATCGCAGAACATGGTGAGCAGGTCGTCGGCTTCGGTGAGGAGATCAATGGCTTGCAGGGTCTGCGGGATGGTGCGGGTCTCGACGGTGCTGTCGCCGATTTCCGCGCCGCGAATCGCGCCCCACATTTCGTGTCCGCCGACGCGGGCGTTGAAAATCTTGGGCACGGGATAGAAAGCGAGTTCGCTGGGCTTGGTAATCATTACGTCCATGACGCGCATGAGATAGTTGGTGGCGTAGACCGCGTGGAAGGTGTTGTCGTGCAGGAAGACATGCAAGCCGTGCGCGGGCTGCTTGCGGATGCCATCGGTGAATTCTCTTGTGTCGTCCCAGGTGAAGTGCGTGTTGATGATGTCCTTGTGGTGCGCGAGTTCACCTTGCAGCCATTCCCAATTATCTTTGTGGTCGCCGAGGTTGATGAAGAGCGCAATCTGGTCTTTCTCAATCATCGGGACGGCGTGCTCGATGATTGCTTTGAATAGTTCGCGCTGTGCGCCCGCCCCGCCCATCGTGACGAGGAAGCGGCGCGGCTCTTTGGCGTTCATGCGGCTGATGCGGTCGGCGCAGTCGGCTTCGATGTTCTCGACCAGTTCATGGTCAACGTGATGACCCGTGAAGAAGAGCGCGTCTGTCGGCGTGGGCTTGAGGACTTTGCCCTTATCGTCGAATCCGCGCATGGCACGGAAACCGTAATAGCCCGACGGAGATTGAACCGCGTGCTTGGCGCCTTCGGTCAGTTGGAAAGCCATGGGCCAGTTGTCAAACATCATATCCACCACGTTGGTCATGCCGCCCGCGACTGCGCCCATCGCCGTCCACATGTGCGAGGTGAGCGTGGGCATATCGGACGGGAGCGCGGCATACAGGTTGTTGAACAGTTCGCTCATCTTGTAATCTTTGACTTGTGTTTTGAGGAAGCGCCAGGGCCAGGTGCTGGTCATGTAGTTGAAGAGCGCGTCCAAGCCAGGGAGAGTCGGCTCGCCCGTGGTGAGCGATTCCCAGACGTATTTGTCGAACCACGGATAGCGCTGTGAGATGCGCGAATATTTGCTGTAGTTGGTGTTGCACCAGTTGATGACATCGGTGCTGATGCCAGGGATGCCGAGCAGGTCGAGCCAATAGGGAGTGAAGCCCATCGCCTTTGCCGCCGAGACTCCCGCCATGGCGATGCGATAATGTCCAAATCCCATGCGGATGGTGCTGACGACGACGCCGTTGGTCTTGTCAAGCGGCTTGCCGTTCCCGTCACGGACGATGTTTTGCAACCCAAAAATTTCCGAGCCGTAGGGGTGGTCTTCGACGCTCAGGTTGAATTTTTCATTCGGGTCGTAATTGAATTTCTTCGCCAGCATGTCCTTCCACTGGTCGGCGGCTTGGGTTTGTTGCGCTGTGATGGGGTTGCCGTACAGTTCGTAGCGGCCGTTGACTTTTTTCATAAACACTTCTCCTTGAAGGTGTAAATTGTTGTGTTTTGACGGATTGTCCGACGACAGGAGTCGTCGGACTCCATATCGGGCGCGGATTTTTTATTCTACCCTTTATATTTTCGACACCGCCAGCCTGTTGCGGCTGGCGGTATGTCCGCCCCGACGTTCACGTCGGGGCTAATTTGCAAAGCCGCGTAGCGGCTTCGTACGCTACGCGTAGCACGGGGATTCATCCCCGTGCGGATTGCATAAACCGCAAAGTCAACTCCGTCACCGCGTCCAACTCGCAGTCGAGCAAAATGGGATGCGTGGATTGTTCCATCCAGTGATGTTCTTTCACGCGGGAAGAAACACCCTGCAAAATCACATCACCAGCAGAGGGATGAACCGTCAAATCTTTGCGTCCCTGAAAAACAAGCACAGGCTGATGGATTTGCGGCAGGCGCGGGCGCAGGGCATTTTGAAATTGCAAAAGTTGAATCACGCCTTTGAGCGGCAGGTTGGGATATCCCTGCCATTTGTCCGAAACGTCCAGCGAAGCGCGTTCCACTTCTGAGATAAACAACGAACCCGCGTAGACCTTGATTTTGTCCAGCGGAGTCATGATCAACTGGATGGCGGGGGCATAGAGCAGAACGCCCGCCGCTTCGGGATGTTGGCTGGCAAGATGCAGGGCAACCAGCCCGCCCATCGATTCGCCGCCCACGAAGACCCGCTCGCAGTGAGCCGTCAACTGGGCGTAGGATTCTTCCGCGCTGGCAACCCAATCGCGCCATGTGACTTTGTTCAGGTCTGCGGCTTTTGTCCCATGCCCAGCCAACAGCGGAGCGGCAACGGTGTAGCCTTTTTCGTGCAGACGCTCTGCCAGCAAGCGCACTTCGGCGGCAGTGGCGGTATATCCGTGCGAAAGCAGGACGCCCACAGAACCCGCCTTCCAAAAGAAAGGCTTGCCTTCGAGGTGCGGATTATGCAAAGTGGAATTGGTCATAGCTGCGCCTCTTGATTCGGCGGACTACACCTGCCCTGGCGGGCGGTGCCAGGGAAGTCCTGCCTCATGGCATGGAAGTCGGCTGAAGCCGACTCGGCGGAAACCAGCCCGAAGGGCTTCCACGAACTGAGGAAGGGCTTCAGCCCGCCGCGTTGCCATTCCTATCCCTTGACTCCGCTGCTTGCCACGCTCTCGACGAAGAAGCGCTGTCCGAAGATGAAGACAATCAACGGCGGGATGATGGCGATGGCTGCGCCCGCGAGGATCAGGTTGGGCGTATCCGAAGCGCGTCCGCGTAGCACATTCAATGCAAGAGTCAAAACGTGATTCTTTTCATTGCCGACGTTGATGATGACCAGGGGCCAGAAGAAGGAATTCCACGCGTACAAAAAGGTGAAGGTGGCTTGCGTTGCAAGGGCTGGCACGCTGGCAGGGATGAGAATTTTCCTCAAGATTTGCAAGCGTGACGCGCCGTCAATCAACGCGGCTTCTTCGATTTCCTTGGGGAAGGTGATGAAGTGCTGGCGCATGAGGAAGGTTCCGTACGCCGAGAAAATCCAGGGGATGATGAGCGCGGCGAGTCGGTCTGTCCAGCCGATGAGCACCATCAACTGGTAGAGCGGCACGATGAGCATGACAAACGGAATCATGACCGTGCCGAGGTAGAAGACGAAGACCGTGTCGCGCCCAGGGAATTTGAGGCGGGCGAAGGCATAGCCGCCGACAACGGATGTGACCAGTTGCCCCAGCACCACCAAAATCGTGACCAGCGCGGTGTTGGTCAGCGCGCGCGCCATGTTATTCAACTCGATGACTTCAGTGTAATTCTCAGGATGTCCGCCGACACTTTCCACGGGTTCGCTCAGGCGTACGTTTTGAAAAATTTTGGTTTCGGGATTTTTCGGGTCGATGAATTCGCCGACGGTGGTTTGGCTGACCAAAATCATGGGGACGATTTGACCGTCTAAATCCACGTCGAAGAGTTTTTCCTCTTTGCCGTTCACCGTCACCTTTTGCTGATTCGTCGCTCCGCCTGTGGGTTTCACTTCGGTGAGGCGGCGATCGACGGTGGCAGTCAAGTTATCAGCGGGGGCGTATGTGCCAATTTTGATATTGCTCTTGGCAAGCGCGTATTCAGCCTGCTGACCGTCCACATCCACATAATAAAGCGGAAGCGGCTCGTCGTAGCCATCCACTGCAAGGGTCACGGCGTTCTGCGGCAACATGCGCGGCGGGTAACGGAAGGTATCCGCTGGGGTCTTGAACGAGGTGGCGAGCATGTAGAGGAACGGGAAAATCATCACCAACGCAAAGAAGGTCAGTAGGAAATACAGGAAGAAGTTGCTGATAAAGCGGAGCAGGCGGTAGGATTGAATTTTCATGTCTGTCTCCTTTTAACTTTCGTAAATGCTCGATTGGCGCTGGCGTTGGAACTGAATGAGCGTCAACCCGAAAATGACGATGAACAACACCCACGCAATCGCGGACGCGTATCCCTGCTTGAAGTTTTGGAATCCGCTGCGATAGAGATACAAGACCAGCGTAATCGTGGAGTTGTTCGGACCTTCGGGCGGATTCATCAAAATGAAGACCTGCTCGAAGACCTGCATGGCTTGGATGGTTGTCGTTGAAACCACATAAAAAGTGGTCGGCGCCAACAGGGGAAGGGTGATGCCCCAGAATTTGTCCCATGCGCCTGCGCCATCCACAGTAGCAGCTTCGTAGAGTTCGCCAGGGATATTCTGCAAGCCCGCCAGGAACAGCACGGTGTTGAAGCCCATCGTCTGCCAGGCGGCGATTAAGATGACGGCGAACAGGGCTGTCTTTTCATCAGACACCCATTGAATCTTGGGGTCAACGATTGCCAGATTAAACAGGTTGTTCCAAAACTCAATGCCGAGCGTGATGAAGTAGTTGATATAGCCGATGGTCGCGTTGTAAAGCCATTGCCAGACGAGGGAGATGCCCACCACGGCGGCGATGCTCGGCATGAAATAGATGGCGCGGTAAAACTTCATCCCTGGCAATTTGCTGTTGAGCACGTTCGAAAGGATGAGGGCGGGCACCACACTAAAAGGAACAGCGAACAGCACAAAGGTCAGGGTGTTGCGCAGCGCCAGCCAGAAGAATTTGTCGGCGGCGGCGAACAAAATCCCCCAGCTGCCAAACATCATGCGTCCAACTTCGTCATAAATTTTGATGTCCACCACTTCCTTTGCCAGTTGGGTCGGTGAGGAAAGCGTGACAAATTTGATATTGAGAATTTTTGCGTAATTATCGAGACCGATCCAGTTGGGCGTATTGAAAGCGTCCGAGTCGGTGAAGGAAAAATAAAATGAAAGCAGGAGCGGACCCGCGAAGAAGATGAGGAAGCCAATCAGGTTCGGGGAGAGGAAAAGCCAGCCGCTTATCACTTGTTCGTGGTTGGTTTTGACGTGCATGGCAGCGGCGCTGGGCTGACGCCACACCGTCCACAACGCGGCGCCAAAAATCAACATACCCGCCACGCTGATTAATCCCGCGGGCTGGGCAAGTTTGCCGAGGAAATACAAAACCCCGTTGATTGTATCCACTTGCCAGAGGAAAAGGATGAAGCCAAAAATCATCACCCAACGCCCCACTTGTTTCAGGCTTTGCTCGGAGGTCTGCTTGCGGACGGAATATTCGTCCATCGAACTGAGCAGGTAGCCCGCGAGGACAATTCCCAAATAGGGGATGCCGCGCCCAAAGGTTTCGGCAAGGGCGTCAATGCCGATGAAGACTTCGCCGATGTTCAGCGTCATGACCGCGCAAGCCACGAATGCAAGGTAATCAATGACGAGCGAAATCATCCGTCCGCGATGGTTGCGGCGCGCAATTTCCACAGCGCCGAATGCGCTAAATCCCGCCGCGATGGACAAAACAAGGCTGAGTAGAATCTTTTGCCAGAGTGGAACTTCTGGCAGTCTGCCCGACCAGACGGTGATAACTCCCGCCGCCGCGACGACGGTGAAAACTCCGCGCCAAATCATGGCGATTCGCAGGATGAGGTTGGTCAGCGTATCTGGCTTTTGATGTTCGCTCATATTTCTTCTCCTGAAATAATCCACACTTCACTTCGTCCTGAGCGCAGTCGAAGGACGATTGCTGCGTTTCGACTGCGCTCAACGCGAAGAGAAAAAAGACAGGGGCAGGCGATGAACCTGCCCCTGTTTACTTCAAGACGAACTATTTGACAAAAACTTTGTCGGCAGAGTCGCAGATGGTCGCGCCAAAGTCTTCGACTGTGGTTGCGCCAGTCAAAACACCCTGAATGGCGGGTCCCATAATCTGGTCGTATTCGGGCCAGGAGCCAGCCCACAACGGACCTTCAGCGGTCGGGTTGGCGTCGGCAGCGATGCCGTTCAGGAACGCCTGGTTGTTGGCGGGCGGGGTGAAGGTCAGGAAGGCGTCGAGCGCTTCCTGGCTGACACGGCTGGGGATGTTGGCGCCGAGAGCGGCAACTTTGCCCTGAGTCTGGGCGGTGGTCAAAGCCTGAACCAAAGCCCATGCTTCTTCGGGATGTTCGGTCTTGGCGTTGACAACGTACGCGCCCCAGAACAGCCAGTTACCAGCGGTTCCGCTGGGTCCGGCAGGGAGTTCAACCACGTCCCATTCAAATTCAACGGTGCGAACGCCAGGGGTCGCCCAACGTCCGTTTTGGAACATGGCAACTTTGCCAGCGCGGAAGGTGGGTTCGGGGTCTTCGCCGTAAGGAGTGGCGACATCAAAATCTTGATAGAGCGAGCGTTGGAAGTCGAGCCCAGCGAGGGATTCGGGGGTGTTGAGCGCGCAAGCGGTGCGGTCAGCATTGAAGAAACCACCGTTAGCGGCATTCAACCAAACGCCGTAAGGACCCCACCAGGCGCTTGCACCGTAGCCGTAGACATCAGCGCCGAGAGCGCGGGTCTTCTGCGCCACATCGAGGAAAGCGTCCCAGTCCCATTTGCCTTCTTTGGCGAGTTCACGAGGATCAGGAGCGCCGGCTTCGTTGATCAAGTCCATGTTCAGGTAGAGGGCGAAGGTGGACACATCGCGGGGAAGACCCCAGAGAGCGCCAGAGTCCGCGCCGAAGGTGGCAGTATCAGGATTGAAGGTCAGGTGACCCATGGGACCAGCATAGAAATCTTCAACGCTGAAGCCATCGGTGGCGGTCGCCATATCATTCATGTTCAGGATCAAACCACGGGTGGCGAAATCCGCCACATCGGTTCCGGGAATCCAGAAGACATCGGGAGCAGTTCCAGCGGCAACCTCGGAGCGAAGTTGATCTTGGTAGTTGGCGCCTTCGGTGCCACCGGGTTCGTAGGTCAGAGTGACGCCATTGAGTTCGGCATCGAGTTCGGTGCTGATGTTGCTATAAACATCAATTTCTTCCTGATTGTCAGGACGGGTGCGCCAGCGGATGGCAACTTCTTCCATCATGGGGGCTTCGGTGGCAGCGGGAGCCTCAACAGCGGGGGCTTCGGTCGCGGCGGATTCTTCAGCAGCGGGGGCTTCGGTGGCAACCGTGGCGGGAGCGCCGCAGGCAGCCAAGGCAAACGACAAAATCACAAGAAGGCTAAAAGCCTTGAAAAGCACGTTCTTCTTCATTTATTCTTCTCCTTAGAAATGTTTAAACGATTGAAATACAAGGAAACTTGCCGGGCGTGTTGGGTGGAGTCAATCACCTCCTTTTTGGGATGTGGATTGCCGTACGACCAATTCCGCATTTAATTTCAGGTCGCAGGTATTGGTTGTCTTCTTTTGAATCATATCCAACAGCATACGGGTCGCCTCGCGCCCGATACGCGGAATATCCTGTCGCATGGTGGTGAGTGGCGGATCAAAATAGGAAGAGAGCGGCATGTCGTCCACGCCGATCACTGCCAGTTGGGATGGGACTTTGATTCCCGCCTCGCGCGCGGCGCTCATCACGCCCATTGCCATGCGGTCATTTTGCGCAAAAACCGCAGTCGGCACACGTCCCAGCTCGATGAAGGAAAGCAACGCGTCCTGTCCGGAGGTGGCTGTCCAGTCGCCCTCGATAATCATTGATTCGTCAAAGGCGATGCCCGCCTCGCTCAAAGCGCGGCGATAACCCTCGGCGCGGTCTTGCGAACAATCCTCTTCCATCGGACCCGTCACGAGGGCGATGCTGGTGTGTCCCAAATCGAGCAGGTGACGGGTGGCTTCGTAGGCGACTTTTTCATCGTCCAGCGAAACCGAGCAGATATTTTTTTCGTGGGCGCTGGCGCCTACAAAAACAAGAGGGAAATCTTTGGGGATAAACTCAAAACGCTGATCGGCATACGGGTTGATGACGATCAAGCCGTCCACGCGGCGGTGACCCACCAATTCATCCACCAGTTCGCGGAAGGCTTCGGGGTCAACAGCGGAGGAGGAAAGCATGAAATACCCATGTTGCCGCGCTTCCACCTCCGCGCCTTCGATGACGCTGGCGAAGGTAAAGTCTGTCAGGTTGGGGGAAATGCAAGCGAGCGTGTGCGTTTGCCCTTGCGCCATAGAGCGGGCAATGGCATTGGGTCGGTAGCCCATCTCGGCGATGGCGGCTTCCACAAGCGCGCGGGTTTCGGGCAAAACATCCTGGCTGCCGTTGATAACACGGGAGACGGTCTGATGCGAAACACCCGCCAGGCGGGCAACGTCACGAAGTGTAGGTCGAGAATTGGTCATAATTAGACTCTGCAAACTGTATGTTACCGTTCATGTTACCGCTAACATAGAGTTTACAGAGTCTTGAATTATTTGTCAAGCACTCGTGTCATCTCAATATTTCGGGGTAAATAGGTGACAGTCACCTGTTATCAAAAAGATATACGCCCGAAAACGCAAGGTGACTGTCACCTTTCCCCGTTTTTTTGAGAAGATACAAGCACTCCCTGTAAAGGAGTAAAATAAAATGAACAAGCAGTGGCAGCAATTCTCAATAGGTCATTGCGAGCGCGCTCGCGGGAAGAACACCCTCCTCGTAATGACCCATTCACAATGAGCATTTTTGAACAGCAATTCCAAATCTAAAATTTCCGACACCGCCAAGGAGCATGATTTTGTTGTTTTTTCAAACCGTCCACGAATTTTCCACGAATAAACGAATGTCCGATCACAAATTCGAGCATTCGTGACCTATTCGTGGATGGTTGGCGGCTCAAATCGTCCAGTTTTGCGATGATTGGGTTCAGATTTGGAATTGCTGATTTTTGAAGCAGTGGACAAACTTGAACGGAAAAGGTATAAATCTCAAATTATGGAAAATCCCCCCGTTAGCCTTGCGCTTACTGCGCTCGACATTCCACATCAAGTTTTCTGTCATACAACGCCAGTGACTTCAATAGAGCAGGCAGCCAGTGAACGCGGTCAGCGGTTGTCACAGGTGGTGCGCAGCATTTTGTTCCGCGTGGCGGAAGATGAATTTATCATGGCATTAATTGCCGGTTCGGCGCAAATATCCTGGAAACTATTACGCAAACATCTGGGGCTGTCACGCATTAGCATGGCTTCAGAAGAGGAAGTTCTGACGGTAACGGGCTACCGCATTGGGTCAGTGAGTCCCTTTGGGCTGCCCCGCCCGCTCAAAGTGCTAATTGACCCCAACGTGCTAAAGGAAGAAGAAATTTCCATCGGGTCGGGCATTCGCAATACCGCCGTCATCCTCAAAAGCGCAGATGCGTGGCGGGCATTGCAGGATGCGCAAGTGATCTCTTTGGTGGAAGTTTAATTACGCAAAGGACAAGTCATGGATCATATTGTTTATCTGGCGCTTGGAAGTAATATGGGCAACCGCCTGGCAAACCTAAAGGCGGCCATTAATAATTTAACCCCGCAATTGACCATTAAAAATAAATCATCGGTCTACGATACGCCGCCCTGGGGTTTTACCGAGCAAGCCGCGTTTTTGAATCAGGT
>DYML01000038.1:2645-22156 GCA_020721605.1 Anaerolinea thermophila | reverse complement strand
TTCGTGAAGGCGGTTTGACCGTTGGCGCGGGTGTCGTAACCAAGATCATTTAGTAGGTGAGAGATGATGGCAAAACAAAAAATTCGTATCCGCCTCAAGGCTTATGATCATCGTGTTCTGGATCAATCTGCAAAGCGAATTGTTGAAACCGCTGAGCGTACTGGAGCCCAAGTAGTTGGTCCTGTACCCTTGCCAAGCAAGATAGAACGCTTTACAATACGGCGCTCTGCATTTATTGACAAGGACTCGCACGAGCACTTTGAAATTCGTACCCACAATCGTTTGATTGATGTTCTCGATCCGGATTCGAAAACAATTGATATGCTTATGCGTTTGAACCTGCCTGCAGGTGTAGATATCGAGATCAAGATTTAATTACTTAACTTAATAACCGCAATCTATGCGGGTTATTTTGAGACAGCGCAAGAGTAGGTCTGGTTGTAGAACCGAAACAACCGCTTCGCACCAGACCATCTGACTGCACTGCACGGAGATGATGCGACCGTTTGCCCCGGTTGGCAGTCTCGTCAATATCTTCTAAAGGAGAAAATTGAGTATGTTGAAAGGGCTGATTGGAAAGAAGATTGGCATGACCCAGATCTTCGATGATCATGGTGTTGCTTATACAGTAACACTCATCGAAGCTGGGCCATGTTACGTTACCCAGGTTCGTATGCCGGAGAAGGAAGGTTATTCTGCGGTACAACTGGGCTTTGGTGAAGTGAACCCTAAACGTCTTACAGGCGGTGAGATGGGGCACTTAAAAGCCAATGAGATTTCCCCTATGCGCTACTTGCGCGAATTTCGTTCCAAGGATCATGGATTGAACGTCGGTGACAAATTAACAGTCAGCGACGCTTTTTCCGTTGGCGAACGAGTGGATGTGATTGGCGTCAGCAAGGGCAAGGGCTTTGCCGGAGTTGTAAAGCGCTATCATTTCCATGGTATGAACGCCACGCACGGAACGTCCGACCGAAACCGCGCGCCAGGCTCGAACGGCTCAGGCACTACGCCTGGGCGAGTCTTGCGAGGATCGCGCCGCGCCGGTCACATGGGCGTAGATAGAGTTACCGCACAGAACATCAAAGTCGTCATGGTGGATGCGGAACGCAATCTACTTGCAGTCAACGGCGCGGTTCCTGGTGGCAAGGGCGGTCTCGTCATGATTAAGGAGTCGCGTAAGCAATAATCGCGATGGAAACGGGAGCCAGATTAACCATGAAAGTAGATGTTCTTGATTTGAAAGGCACAAAAATTCGCGAAATGGAATTGCCCGCGAATATTTTTGAAGCCACGGTAAATGTAGACCTAATGCATCAGGCTTATACCCGCCAGATGGCAAATGCTCGTCTTGGCACGCATCAGACAAAAGTTCGTTCAGAGGTCAGAGGCGGCGGTCGGAAGCCATTTAAACAAAAAGGCACTGGTCGCGCCCGTCAGGGTTCCACCAATGCAGCGCAATGGGTTGGCGGTGGTCGTATTCATACCCCGCATCCCCGCAGTTATGAACAGCGAATGCCTAAAAAAATGCGCCAAGCCGCACTCCGCTCTGTTTTATCTGTAAAAGCAGCGGAAGCCGGTATTGTTGTGGTGGACGACTTTGATATTAAAGAGCCAAAAACCCGCCTAATGGTTGAAACCTTAGTTAATTGGGTTGGCAACTCCACTGTATTAGTATTAATGCCTGTCAAAGACCAAAATTACGACAATGTAATGCGTTCTGCTGATAATATTGCGAGCGCCAAGGTTTTATTGGCAAGTTATGTGAACGTGCGCGATGTACTCAAATTTCAAAAAGTCGTCCTGCCGCTCAAGACAATTGATGCGCTCGTAGCGCATCTCGGATAGGAGAGAGACATGACTACGATTTACGATGTCCTCGTCCGCCCTTTGGTAACTGAGAAGTCTAACTATCAGTCCAGCAAACTTGGTCAATATGTTTTTGTTGTTGCTGATGCAGCAACACGCACCATGGTGAAGGATGCAGTGGAAACTCTTTTCGATGTTACAGTGGCGCGCGTAAATATTCTCAATGCCCCCGCCAAACGTGGACGCCGAACAAAAAGCCGCCGTATGCTGGTGCGCCGTTCTTCGTTCAAAAAAGCAATTGTTACCTTGGCAGAAGGCAGCAAATCCCTCGAAATCTTTGAAGGGGTGCAATAATGGCAGTTAAAAAATACAAACCCGTAACGCCCGGTATGCGCGACATGACCGGACATTCTTTTGAAGAAATTACCAAAAGCACACCAGAACGCTCTTTGTTGGTCAACCGACAGGGTCATGGTGGACGTAACGCCCAGGGGCGTGTTACGGTTCGTCATCGTGGTGGCGGCGCCCGCCGTTTTATTCGTCTTGTTGATTTCAAACGTGAAAAATATGGCATACCCGCAAAGGTTGCAGCAGTTGAATATGACCCAAACCGTACCGCCCGCCTTGCCCTTCTTTTTTATGTAGATGGTGAAAAGCGTTATATTATTTCACCTCTTGACTTAAAAGTTGGCGACACGGTTATGTCTGGACCCACCGCAGAAATTCGCACGGGCAACTCTCTCCCCATTAGCAATATTCCAGTCGGCACATTGATTCACAATATTGAAGTAAGGGCGGGCAAGGGAGCCCAGTTAGTACGCTCTGCGGGCGGAGCTGCGCAGTTACTTGCCAAAGAAGGCGACTTTGCCCAAATCCGTATGCCTTCTGGCGAAGTTCGGCTCATTCATCAGGTTTGCTATGCAACAATTGGTCAAGTCGGTAATCTCGATCACAGCAACGTCAAATTGGGCAAAGCTGGTCGTAAACGCCACATGGGCATTCGCCCCACAGTGCGTGGAACTGCGATGAGTCCGCGAGACCATCCACATGGTGGTGGTGAAGGTCGCCAGCCAATCGGTCTTGCTGGTCCCAAGAGCCCGTGGGGTAAACCTACTCTCGGCAAGAAGACTCGCCGTAATAAGAAGACCGACCAGTACATCGTGCGCCGTCGTAACAAGACGAGCCGCTAAAAGTTAGACGAGGTACGTATATATGTCAAGATCATTGAAAAAAGGCCCTTTTATTGAGGCAAAACTGCTCAATCGTATTGAGGCTATGAATCAAAAAAATGAAAAGAAAGTCGTCCGCACCTGGAGTCGCGCATCTGTGATTTTTCCTCAGATGGTAGGACACACTATTGCGGTTCACGACGGACGCCGCCATGTGCCGATCTACATTACCGAAAACATGGTTGGGCATCGTTTGGGTGAATTTGCCCCAACGCGTACATTCCGCGGTCATCAGACCAGCGAGAAATCTGCCTCGGCATAAAAGGAGAGTGAGATATGAGCGACATTCATGCAAAAATTAGCAACCTCTCCCTTTCTGCGCAGAAAGTACGTCTTGTAATTGATATGGTGCGCGGTAAAAGTGCAAATGAAGCCTTGGAAATTTTGCGCTTTGTAAATAAACGCGCCTCATTGCCCGTGCAGAAATTGCTTGCCTCTGCTGTAGCAAATGCCGAAGAAAATTTTGGCATCAGCCGTGACGATTTATTCGTTGCCAAGATCACAGCCGATGAAGCCCCTACTCGCAAGTGGCGACGTTTTGGCGCTCGTGGTCGCTTCAAGCCCATACTGCGCCGTTCTTCGCATGTGGCTATCATATTACGCGAGCGCGGAGCATAAGGAGAATTTTATGGGTCGTAAAGTACATCCTATTGGTTTTCGTTTAGGAATCAACCAACCTTGGGGCGGTCGGTGGTTCGCTGAAGGCGCCCAGTATCGCCAGCAACTGCACCAGGACTTTGCCATTCGTAATTTGTTAAATGGTAAATTCTCTAAAGGCGGCGCAGCGGCTGACGAGAAAGTTCGTGTGCTACGCAAGCAAATGCCCGATGCCGTAAAAGATGGCAAGGCAGGCATCTCCCGCATTGACGTAGAACGAACCCCAGGCAAAGTTCGTGTTTCAATTCATACTGCCAAGCCCGGTATTTTGATTGGGCGAAAAGGAGAAGGCGTAAAGAAAATTCGCCAGGCACTTGAAACATTGGTAGGTAAAAAAGTTGAACTGGATATCAAAGAGATTTCCTCGCCAGACACTGATGCCATGTTGGTTGCCAAGAATATTGCAGATCAACTTGAACGCCGCATTGCATACCGCCGCGCAATGAAGCGTGCCATTCAGCAAGCAATCAAGCAAGGCGCCCAAGGAATTAAAATTCTGGTTGGCGGGCGTTTGGGCGGCGCAGAAATGTCTCGTGACGTATGGCTGCGCGAAGGTCGCGTGCCTTTACAGACCCTGCGTGCCAACCTTGACTTTGCCTTAACCGAAGCGTCAACTACATATGGTCAAGTTGGTGTTAAAGTCTGGATATACAAAGGCGAAGTTGTACCTGATGTGGAAGAAAAAGTCGAAGCAACAGAAGGCGTGTACGTCAGCGAATAGCCCCGCGCGCTTCGATTAGATTATAAAGTGGCGCGCGGGGTAATCGCGACGTTGCTTTGAGATGAGGTTTTTGATATGTTGATGCCGAAACGTGTAAAATGGCGCAAGCAGATGCGCGGTCGCATGACAGGAAAGGCTCTCCGCGGTGCGGAAGTTTCCTTCGGCGAATTTGGTCTGCAGGCGTTGGAACCGGGCTGGATTACAGCCCGCCAAATTGAAGCGGCTCGTCGCACGATTGTTCGTGGGATGAAGCGCCGTGGTAAAGTTTGGATTCGTATCTTTCCATCCAAACCATTCACACACAAACCACCCGAAACCCGCATGGGTTCTGGTAAAGGGAATGTGGAATACTATGTCGCTCCAGTCAAACCTGGTCGTGTAATGTTTGAGGTAGGCGGACTGCCTGCTGAAATTGCACTGGCAGCTTTGAAGAGCGCACAATATAAATTCTCCATTAAGACCAAAGTTGTGGGTCGCCACGCGGGAGGAGAATAAACTATGAAAGCCATGAAAGTAAACGAAGTTCGCAAACTGGCGGCGGAAGAAATTCGCATAAAGATTACCGATTCGCGTGACGAGTTAATGAAACTGCGCTTTCAACAGGTAACGGGTCAACTGACAGATTCCAGTCACCTGCGTACCTTGCGTCGTAACATTGCCCGCATGGAAACGATCTTGCGCGAGACCGAACGCGCCGCAGTGGAAGGTGCATAATGAATAATCGTCGTCGCATGACTGGTGTAGTTACCAGCAACAAAATGACCAAAACCGTTGTTGTTGAGATCACACGCAAATATCGCCACCCTCTTTATAAGAAGGTAGTGTTCTCAAGCACACGCGTAAAGGCACATGACGAAATCGGCTGCCAGATTGGGGATGAGGTTCAGATTGTAGAAACCCGCCCGCTTTCTCGTGACAAGCGCTGGGCTGTCGAAACTGTCGTCAAACGCGAGATTCGCACTGCTGATCAAGGCGTAGGAGAGTAAAGCCATGATTCAACAGGAGTCTCGACTAAAAGTCGCCGATAACACAGGCGCACGTGAATTGCTTGTTATTCACGTTTTAGGTGGTTCCAGCCGTAGATATGGATCAATCGGTGACGTGGTGGTGGCAACCGTAAAAGCCGCCGCGCCTCAAGGTTCAGTAAAGAAAAGTGAAGTTGTAAAAGCCGTCATTGTGCGTTGCACAAAGGAATGGCGCCGCGAAGATGGTTCGTACATCCGCTTTGATGATAACGCCGCGGTCATTCTTGATGCTGATGGCGAAAACCCGAGGGGCACTCGTATCTTTGGACCTGTAGCGCGTGAACTGCGCGATATGGGCTACATGAAGATCGTGTCGCTAGCCCCGGAAGTGCTGTAGGAGCAAAGAATGAAAGTAAAGATTCGAAAAGGCGATACAGTAGAACTGATCAGCGGCCGCCTCGAAGATAAAGGCAAACGTGGCGAAGTAATTAACGTTATTCTTGATGTGCGCCGCGTGGTTGTGCAAGGTGTAAATATTCGTATTAAACACCAAAAACAAGTGCAAACACAAGCAGGTCGCAATATGAACCCAGGTCGCATTCAGTTCGAAGCACCGATTGACATCTCAAATGTCATGCTTGTTTGCCCGAAATGCAATGAGCCTACCCGCGTTGGCGTTCAACGGGACGAGGACGGCGCTCATCGTGTTTGCAAGAACTGTGAGGCTAGGATCGACTAGGTCCTGGAGCAGATAAATATGAATAGAATGCAAGAACTCTATAACAACGAAGTCGCTCCGGCACTCTTCAAGTCATTTGGCTTGAAAAACGTAATGCAGGTGCCGCGCATTGAAAAAGTTGTTTTGAATATCGGTCTTGGCGAAGCAATGGATAACCCCAAGGCGCTTGATGCCGCAACAGCAGATTTAATGCAAATCACCGGGCAAAAGCCGGTCCAAACAAAAGCGCGCAAAAGTATTGCGAACTTCAAATTGCGTGAAGGTCGTTTAATTGGCGCAAAAGTAACGTTACGCGGACCCCGCATGTGGGCTTTCATTGACCGCCTTTTAAACATAGCCCTGCCTCGCGTGCGCGACTTTCGCGGTGTTTCTGCGAACGCATTTGACGGTCGCGGAAATTACACATTAGGTCTCAAGGATCAATTGGTATTCCCTGAGATTGAATATGACAAAATTGATAAACTGCGCGGTATGGAGATCACCATTGTGACTTCCGCCAAGAGTGATGATCAGGCGCGCGCATTATTGAAATTGCTCGGAATGCCGTTCATTAGCAAGAAGGATGCTTAACCTATGGCAAAAAAATGTATGCAATATCGTGAACTGCGCCGCAAACATGCCGTGCAGGTACGTAATCGCTGTCAGCGTTGTGGACGCCCGCGCGGGTTTATCCGTCGCTTTGGTTTATGCCGAATTTGCTTTCGTGAACTTGCGTTAACGGGCAAAATCCCTGGCGTCGTGAAGGCGTCCTGGTAACCCCAGGTGGAGGAAGATCATGTCATTTACTGATCCGATCGCTGATATGTTGACCCGCATTCGCAATGCTGTGCTCGCAGGACATGCTCAGGTTGCAATGCCCAACTCGAAGATTAAAGTAGAGATCGCAAAAATCTTAAAAGATGAAGGCTTTCTCGAAGGTTTTGAAGTGGTGGAAGGCGAACACGAAGTTCAGAAAGTTCTGCGTGTTAAACTCAAATACGTTGGCGAACGTCGCCAGCGCCGCGCAGTGCTTTCTGGCTTGGAACGTGTAAGCAAGCCAGGCCGCCGCATCTACACCAAAAAGACAGACATCCCCTGGGTACTTTCGGGAATTGGCGTTGCCATTCTCTCGACCCCCAAAGGTGTCATGACCGGCGTGCGCGCTCGACAGTTGGGCGTGGGTGGCGAGATCATCTGCAAGGTGTGGTAGGAGGTTTATCGTGTCTCGTATTGGTCGTTTGCCTATAGATATTCCTGGTGGCGTGCAGGTGGACGTAAATGGTTTTGACGTCCACGTTAAAGGTCCCAAAGGCGAATTGAAGAGAGCATTCTCCCCATTGATTGGTATTAAGATGGAGAATAATCAATTAAACTTCACTCGCGCTTCGGATGACCCCGCAGAACGCGCCTTGCATGGAACCACCCGCGCCGTAATCGCAAATATGATTCATGGCGTTAGCAAGGGTTTTGAAGTTATCCTTCAAGTGGAAGGCGTAGGATACCGCGCTGAAATGGAAGGAAAGAACCTCTCCCTGTTTGTTGGTTATTCACACCCAGTTAAAATGGAACCCCCGACGGGTGTATCATTTGAAACAGATGCAAAAACCCGCCAGATCAAAGTGTTGGGTTTTGATAAAGAACTCGTTGGACAGGTCGCAGCCAATATTCGCAAAGTACGACCACCTGAACCATACCATGGCAAAGGCTTGCGTTACTTGGGTGAACGTGTTCGTCGCAAAGCCGGTAAAGCCGGAAAAGGAGCCAAGTAAGCCATGGCTAAAAAGAGTCGTTCTCTCGCTCGTGAACGCCGTCATCTGCGCGTGCGCAAAATTGTGGTTGGCACAACCAACCGACCGCGCTTAAATGTGTTCAAGAGCATTTCTGGCATTTACGCCCAGATTATTGATGATAGTGAAGGAAACACCCTGATCTCAGCTTCTACAGTTGACAATGAACTGCGTGAAAAAGTGAAGGGGTTGAAAAAGACCGAACAAGCCAAAGCCATTGGTCAAGCAGTGGCAGAGCGCGCCAAATCCAAAGGCATTACGTCTGTTGTATTTGATCGCGGCGGCTTCCGTTATGTCGGGCGAGTCAAGGCTTTGGCTGAAGGCGCGCGCGAAGGCGGCTTGCAATTCTAAAAGTTGTAGCAGCGCATTGGCAGGCTTAGTTTTGGCTTTGTCATTGCCGCTACTTTACTGGAGAAAGATATGGCAGAAAAGCAATTTACAGATAAGCAACAATTTGAAACACAGGACGCCTTTGAAGAGCGCGTGATTGAAATTGCCCGTGTTGCGAAAGTTGTCAAAGGTGGTCGCCGCTTCCAGTTTCGTGTAACGGTGGTTGTCGGTGACAAGAAAGGCACCGTTGGCATGGGCGTTGGGAAAGCAAATGCCGTCCCTGATGCGATGCGAAAGGCATCTGAACGCGCCCGTAAAGATTTGCGCGAAGTAAGCCTATTTGGAACCACCATTCCTCACGAATCACTAGGAAGAGTGGCTGGCGCCAAAGTTTTCATCAAACCCGCATCTGCTGGCACCGGCGTTATTGCGGCGGGTGGTGTACGTGCTGTGCTGGAAGTAGCTGGCGTGCGCGACATTCTCACCAAGTCCATGGGGAGCGCCAATGTTCTAAACGTAGTGATGGCAACCTTTGGCGCATTGGACGGTTTACGCTCACCGGCTGTTGAAGCCGCTCGCCGAGGTAAGCGAACGGAAGAATTACTCCCGTTCTGGGAACGGAGGAAACAACATGCCTAAGCCTGAAACTTCCGAAAAGACTCTGCGCGTAACCTGGGTTAAAAGCGACATTGGCTTTCCTAAAGATCAAAAAGCCACCGTCAAGGCGCTTGGTTTGCGCCGTTTGCATCAAACTGTTGAGCACAAGGATACCCCCGCATTGCGCGGAATGCTAAACAAAATCATCCATTTGCTCAAGATCGAAGAGTAGGCTCAATTATGAAACTTCAAGATCTCGTACCCAACATTGGGTCAAAAAAGAATCGAAAACGCGTAGGACGCGGCATCTCGGCAGGGCAGGGCAAGACTGCGGGACGCGGAACCAAAGGCGCTGGCGCACGCTCTGGTGAAGGCGGTCATGCTTATCGGCAGGGTGGCAATTTGCCCTTCTTCCGCCGCTTGCCGTTTTTGCGCGGTGAGGGATTTACCCCGCCAAACCAAATCTTCTACAATGAAGTTAACCTCGATCAACTTTCACAAGCATTTAAATCTAATGTTGATGTGACTCCCGAATCCCTCGATCAGGCACATCTCTTGCGAGATATGCGTAACCCGATTGTTATCCTTGGGCGTGGTGAGATGACCGTTGCGCTAAAAGTCCGCGTGCATCGTGTAAGCGCTGGCGCTAAGGCTAAGATCGAAAAGGCTGGCGGCTCAGTCGAACTGATTGCCTAACCCCTTAATAAAGGACATTTTCCATGAAGACCACCTTTTCAGGCTGGCGTTACCTTTGGAAATCGGAAGATATTCGACGTAAGTTGATTATCACCTTCATAATATTGGCAGTTTATCGCCTGGCGGCAAATGTACCCGCCCCAGGCGTAAACTTTGATGTTCTGGCGGCTTTTCGCGCGTCCACTTCGGGCAGCGGCGGGAACTTCCTCGATTTTCTTGATCTGCTTTCTGGCGGCACTGTCTCAAATTTCTCATTGCTTTCCATGGGCGTCTACCCATACATCACAGCCCAGATCATCTTACAATTGTTGATCCCGATTATTCCGGCTTTGCAGCGCAAAATGCAAGAAGACCCACGCGAAGGTCGCCGCTGGCAGGAAAAGTGGACATATTATCTCGCAGTACCAATGGCGGCGCTTTCAGCAATTGGTCAGATCAATATTTTTAATTCACTTTCAACTCAAGCGCTGGGTGAACTAATTCTTCCCTTTGGGTTCAATGCTGATCTATGGCTAAAATCACTAACAGTTTTGATTGCCATGACAGCAGGCACAATGTTTGCGATTTGGTTGGGTGAACTAATCTCGGAATACGGTATTCGCGGGCAGGGTCTTTCCCTCGTTATCTTCTCAGGTATCGTATCTCAAATGCCAGTCAATCTTGCCTCGCTGCTCTCTGATGAGACCACACGCTGGTTTATGCTTATTTTTACAATTGTTATCATTGTACTTACAGTGTTTGCAATTGTTTATGTGCAACAAGGACGCCGTAACGTGCCGGTCATGTACCCAGGTCGCCGTATGGGGAATCGCATGTCCATGCCTGTTAAAGGTACATTACCATTAATGGTAAACCTTTCCGGCATGATCCCTTTGATCTTTGCCAGCGCCATTCTACAATTTCCTGCCATTCTTGCAAGTTATTTTACCAATAGCGAAAATGCAGGCGTCGCCAGTTTCTTTATAGGCATACAGAATTTCTTCGGCGGTACAGGAACCAGCAATTGGGGTTACTGGTCTCTCTATTTCTTTATGGTTGTTATATTCACATTTTTCTATACTTCTGTTTTGTTTGACCAACAGAACTATGGCGAAAATTTGAAGAAAGTTGGCGCTACGGTCCCTGGTGTTCATACCGGCGCACCCACACAAAAATACCTGAGCACTGTTCAACGGCGCATTACTTTACCTGGCGCTTTTTTTCTTGGTGTTGTGGCAATTATGCCGTTCTTACTTGGGCTGTTGCTAAATGCGTTCAACTTGACCGCCGCCAGTTCACAGACAGGTTTATTTCTTGTATCTTCTTCCGGCTTACTCATTGTCGTCGGCGTAGTCCGTGATACTTTCATGAACATTGACGCTGAACTAAAACTGCACGGCTATCAAGATTCATTACTTGTCCGCTAAATTAATAAGGATATTGATCCTATGGCGACTTATATCGTCTTGCTAGGTCCTCCTGGCGCCGGAAAAGGCACGCAAGCCAAAATATTGGCGCAGACAACCAATCTTGCCCATATCTCGTCTGGAGATTTGTTTCGCGAGAATATTACCAATCAAACAGAACTTGGTAAACTTGCCAAATCTTATATGGATAAAGGCGAGCTAGTACCAGACGATATCACCATTGCCATGGTACGTGAGCGTATTACTCGTTCAGACTGTAAAAACGGCGCCATCGTTGATGGATTTCCGCGCACACCCATACAGGCTGATGCATTTGAAAAAATACTTGATGGGCTTGGTGCAGCGGTTACAGCGGTTCCATACGTTACTGCTGCCGAAGCGGTTTTGATAGAGCGTACCGGTGGGCGTTGGTCCTGTCGCGCACAAGGTCATATTTATCACAAAAAATTTAACCCGCCTAAACAGGAAGGTATTTGTGACATAGATGGCTCTGAGCTGTATCAACGTGATGATGACAAAGAGGAAACCGTCGCAAAACGTATTCGTGTATATCTTGAGCGCACCATGCCTCTCGTAGAGTATTATCGCAAAAGAGGCAAGTTGATCGAGATTAACGGCGTCCAACCTGTTGAGCAGGTAACAAAAGAATTGCTCGCCGCCTTAAAATAATCATGATTTGTGAGTACGCAGGGCAAAAGCCTTGTTGAAAAGTAGGTTTTATAATGAGTTGGGAACGCCAGATCAATGTTAAAAGCCCTGCTGAAATTGCAATTATGCGTGAGGCAGGACGCATCAACGCCGCCGTTCTGGCTGCAGTTAAAGAACGTTTACAACCCGGTGTGGCAACAGCAGAACTCAACGCGGCTGCTGAGGAAGTGTTGAAGTCATACGGATGTATATCGCCCTTCAAAGGATATGGTCGCCCGCCATTTCCAGCATCCATCACAGTTTGTATTAATGATGAGATGGTGCATGGCATCCCCCACCCAAAACGAAAGTTAAAGGAAGGGGATATTGTTTCGATTGATTGTGGCACCATTTATGAAGGTTTCGTTGGCGACTCGGCTTTTACTGCCGGAGTAGGGGAAATCTCTCCCCAAGCAACGAAATTGCTTGAAGTTACCGAAGGCGCCTTGTATGCCGGTATTGAAAATATGCGTAAAGGCAAACATACTGGTGATGTTTCGGCAGCGATACAGAAATTTGTAGAAAGCCATGGTTTTCATGTGACACGTGAATATACCGGTCACGGTGTTGGAAAGAAAATGCACGAAGGACCTCAAGTGCCCAACGCAGGTATTGCTGGAAGTGGAGTTTTACTCCGCCCAGGCTTCACTATCGCCTTGGAACCAATGGTGATCATTGGAACGCATGAAACCCGCGTTCTGCCAGATAATTGGACGGTTGTTTCTGCTGATGGTTCTTTGACAGCGCATTTTGAACATACAGTTGCTGTCACCGAAGGTGAACCACTCATCCTGACTGTCTTGTGAACGAACCACAACAGACAACCTAAAAGTGTAGACAGTTACAAAAAAAGACAGTATAATTGAATCTTTGGCTGTAAAAAACCAGCCGCAAGTTAAGGAGATTGAACATGAAAGTTTCGCCCTCCATTCGCAAACGTTGTGCCAAGTGCCGTATTGTTCGGCGCAAGGGAGTTATTTTTATCATTTGCGAAAATCCAAAACATAAGCAGAGACAGGGGTAGTGTGGTGACCTATGGCGAGAATTGAAGGTGTTGATTTACCCCGTAATAAACGGGTTGAAGTAGGGCTGACCTATCTTTTTGGAATCGGTCCGACGCGTGTACAGAAGATTTTGGCTCACACCAAAGTAAACCCAGACACGCGCATTAAAGATTTAAGCGAAGCGGATGTCGCTGCAATTCGCGAATTTATTTCTAAAAACTTTAAAGTTGAAGGCGATCTGCGCCGCGAAGTTCAAATGAACATTAAGCGCCTGATCGAAATTGGCTCTTATCGTGGCTTACGTCATCGTCGTAACCTGCCTGTACGTGGTCAGCGCACCAGAACAAATGCGCGCATCCGCAAGGGAACCAAGAAAACGGTTGCAGGTCGTGGTCGTCGTAAGGGCGGCAAGAAGTAATCCTGTCCGAAAGGTATAGATAAAAATGGCTCAGAGTGTTCGTTCTACCCGCCGCCCATCGGGCGCAAAAAAAGGGAAGCGTACCCTGTCTTCCGGACAGGTGCATATTTTTGCTTCATTCAATAACACAATCGTAACAGTCACAGACACTGAAGGTAACACGGTTTCTTGGGGTTCTGCTGGCTCTGCTGGCTTCAAAGGCTCGCGCAAGAGCACTCCTTTTGCAGCACGTCTTGCCGCAGAACAGGCATTGAAGGCTGCTCAGCAACTGGGATTGCAAGATGTAGACCTTTTCGTCAAAGGTCCTGGTCCTGGTCGTGAAAACGCCATTCGTGCTGTGCAGTCCATTGGATTGAGAGTTCGCTCTATTTCGGATATTACTCCGGTACCACATAACGGTTGTCGTCCTCCGAAAAAGCGACGTGTATAACAGGTGAGACTATATGGCTAAATTATTAAGTCCAGTTTGTAAACTTTGTCGTCGCGAAGGCGAAAAGTTGTTTCTAAAGGGAGAGCGTTGCTTTACCCCGAAATGCTCTTTTGAAAAGCGTGACTTTGCCCCAGGGCAACATGGACGCACCGCAGGAAAAGGCGGTGGTAAAGGCAAGGGAATGGGTACGGGTCGCGTATCTGACTTTGCTCGTCAATTGCGCGCCAAGCAAAAAGCCCGCCGTATTTATGGCGTATTGGAACGTCAATTCCGCCGCTATTATGACACCGCCATTACGCGTCGTGGTCTTACAGGTTTGAACCTGCTTCAGATTCTCGAATCTCGTCTTGACAATGTGGTGTTTCGCCTTGGGTTTGCATCCAGCCGTTCGCAGGCTAGATTGCTTGTCTCCCATGGTCACTTTACTGTAAATGGTCGTCGTACGGATGTCCCCTCCATGCTTCTCGCAGAAGGCGACACCATTTCCATTCGCGAAGGTTCCAGTAAATCGACCTATTTCAAAGACCTAGGTGCATACACTGAAAAGCGCACTGCTCCGAGCTGGCTCAGCCGCGATATTAAATCAATGGCTGGCTCTTTAGCTCGTATGCCAGAACGTGCTGAAATTGATGGAAGTCTCGACGAACAATTGATTGTCGAATACTACTCCAGACGCTAATCCTCCAGTTTCGCTATGGGTCGGACAGCAAAGTCTGTCTGCCCGACCCTGCGTATTATAAAAAGGGATAGGTGAACCGTGACCGGTATCATCACGAACATGGTTATGCCAAAAATTGAGCGCGAAGCTGAGGCTCGAAATTATGGCAAATTCACAATTAGCCCGCTAGAGGGTGGTTATGGGGTGACGCTAGGTAATGCCTTGCGTCGTGTCCTCCTTTCCTCCCTGGAGGGCACTGCTATCTCCTCTATTCGCATTGCGGATGTGTTGCACGAGTTTAGTGACATTCCAGGTGTGCGTGAGGATGTTATCCAAGTTATGTTGCAGGTCAAACAGGTCCGCATTAAAATGGATGGCGTGGATAGTGCGCGAATGCAACTCGAAGTGCGTGGCGAAGGAACTGTCACCGCCGCCGATATTATCACCCCTGCTGAGATTGAGATTGTTAACCCCGACATGTATCTTTTTACTGTTGATGGGGCAAAAACAAAACTTGATATTGAATTCATGGTTGAGCGCGGTCGTGGTTATTCCCCATCTAATGAACGCGCTGGGCATATGCCCATTGGCGAAATTCCTGTTGATGCGATCTACAGCCCTGTGAAGCGCGTAAATTGGGAAGTGACCTCTGCCCGCGTAGGTCAGAGCACAAATTATGATAAATTAATCTTAGAAATTTGGACAGACGGCACTGTCTCGCCGGAACGCGCGCTGAGCTCTTCTGCTCGCATTTTGATTGATCACTTGCGCTATGTTGCAGGGGTTAATGAAGAAATGCTGGCTGTGGCGGTGGAACGCGAATCTTCTGGTAGCCGTTTGAGCAGCGAACTGGCAGAAACGCCAGTGGAAGCCTTAGACCTTTCGGTGCGCGTTTTTAATTCTTTGAAACGCACAGGCATCACCAATGTGGGTGATGTACTCGACCTTCTTGAAAAAGGCGAAACCGCCGTCATGTCCATTCGCAATTTTGGTGAAAAGAGTCTTGACGAACTTCGCGATAAAATGCGTGAAAAAGGCTTTATGAAAGACGATACATCCTCGGAGAGTTAGAGATGCGACATTCAGTAGCAGGTTACACATTAGGACGACGCACAGGGGCACGCATTGCCCTGCGCCGCAACCTGATAAAACAATTCTTTACACATGAGCGTATTCAAACCACTAAAGCCAAAGCCGCCGCAATTCGTGGCGATGCTGAACGCTTGATTACGCTTGCTAGAAACAGCGCAAACGGTACCGAAGTGCAAAAAATGAATGCACGCCGTCTGGCTGTTTCAAAATTAGGCGACAACCAACTCATCAAGCGTTTGTTTGATGAAATTGCCCCTCGCTTTGCCACACGACCTGGCGGATATACCCGTGTTCTAAAACTCGGACCTCGTCATGGCGATGCGGCTGAAATGGTACTTCTTGAATTGGTTGAAGAGTAGTTTGTAACAGCGACCTTAGTCGCTATACAATGGCACGTTACCAAGTGATCCTTGCTTACGATGGCTCTGGTTTTACCGGAAGTCAGATACAGGCAAACTCCCGCACCGTACAGGGCGAATTTCAAAAAGCCCTTCGTAAATATGGTTGGTCTGGAAAGTCTGTCATCATGGCAGGCAGAACTGACACAGGAGTTCACGCAACCGGGCAGGTAGCCGCATTTGATTTTGAGTGGACACACTCGGCAGATAAACTGCTTCGAGCGCTAAACTCCAGCCTTCCGCCTGACCTTGTGATAAGCGCCCTGTTTCCAGCAGCGGCAGACTTTCACCCACGTTTTGATGCTGCCTCACGCAAATACTGCTACAGGTTATTTTGTGAACCAATCCGCAACCCATTGCGCGAAAAGTTCCTGTGGCGAGTGTGGCCTGCTGTAGACGGAAATGCACTCATGCAGAATGTCGGTATTTTTATCGGAAAGCATGATTTTTCCGCACTAGGTTCACCGACAACACTGAAAGGAACAACAGTGCGCACGGTGACAAAAGCCGAGTGGAAGAAAATGCCTGATGGTGAGTGGCAGTTTGAAGTCACAGCAGATGCGTTTTTGTATCGCATGGTAAGACGACTGGTTTTTGTACAAGTCTCCCTGGCTCAAGGAAGATGTTCGGCAGAGAAAATTCAACACGCTTTCTCAAAGCATGTAAACCTTCTCGCCGGGCTGGCGCCTGCGCATGGGTTGACGTTGGTTGAAGTAACGTATGGATCACATGATTAGATTATGAAATGGAGTGATGAAAGTGCAACAGAAAACATATTATCCGAAAGCCGCTGAAATTCAGCGCGACTGGGTTGTGATGGATGCCGAAGGGCAGAATCTGGGTCGCTTTGCCGCACGCATTGCGCACGTTCTGCTTGGCAAACACAAACCCACTTTCACACCTGGTGTGGAGATGGGAGATTTTGTGGTGGTGGTTAATACCGAAAAGGTTACCGTGACTGGCACCAGAACCCATAGTAAATTGGAAAGCAAGATCTACTATAGCCACTCTGGCTACCCAGGTGGCTTGAAGAGTATTTCTCTGCGTGATCAATTGGCACAGCACCCCGACCGCGCCCTGCGTGATGCCGTGTGGGGCATGCTTCCTCATAACCGCATGGGGCGTTCCACGCTCAAACGTTTGAAGATTTATGCCGGTCCTACTCATCCGCATCAAGTACAAACCCCGAAAGTTTCGGAATAAAGAGGTAAGTAAATATGGCTCAATATTATGAAGGCATTGGACGCCGCAAAGAAAGCATTGCTCGTGTGCGCTTAATGACAGGCAGCGGCAAATTTACGGTCAATGAAAAAGAAGGCGTGTCTTTCTTTACCCGCATGGGTGATTTTGAAGACATTCTACGCCCGTTTGGCGCCGTGGGTGAAGAGGCTACAAAATATGACGTGAGCGTGCATGTTAACGGTGGCGGTACAACCGGTCAAACCGAATCTGTCCGACTTGGGATTGCTCGTGCGCTTCAAATTATTAATGCGGAATGGACTTCGGCTTTACGCAAAAAAGGCTTGCTTACACGCGATGCCCGCGTGAAGGAACGTAAGAAACCTGGTCTTAAGAAAGCCCGCAAGGCTCCTACTTACACCAAACGTTAAAAAATTATACGTTCGAGTGTTACAACGTAATGCGTGATACACTTTTATTCACGCATTACGTTTTGCTTTAAGGAATTAATATGGAACTCTCTCTTGTACTCTCTGCTTTTGATACGCTGAGTATTGCGCCGCCCCCCCAATTAACTTTGATTGAAGCGCAGAGCCTTTCTTCTGCACATTACCCGCCCTTTCCGCCCGACCTGCCCGCCCTTTTAACCGAACTTGATTCGCGCCAACTGGCTTTACAGGTGAAACAGGTCTTGCTTGCCAATTATCCCCCCTCACATCAAGTTCAAATTGTGAGCGATACCCACTCGCGCATGATTTGCATCTCAGAACTCGGCAGGGAAGATCATTTTTCACAGACAACCTCTTTGTTTATTCCAGCCTTTTCACTCGGAACATCGCTCGAAGCCTTTGCGGAAATTGTGGCGCATTTACGCGCCCCCGATGGCTGCCCCTGGGATCAAAAACAGACTCATCAAACTCTGCGAAAACACTTGCTTGAAGAAACCTATGAAACATTAGCCGCCATGGATGAAAATGATTCGGCGGGCATGTCTGAAGAATTTGGCGACTTGCTTTTGCAAATTGTATTAAATTCTCAAATTGCAAGCGAAACGGGTCAATTTTCCATGACACAGGTGCTAAAAGGAATTTACGACAAAATTGTTCGCCGTCATCCGCATGTCTTTGGGGATTTGAACCTGAACGGGGTGGATGGCGTACTCCAAAATTGGGAAAAAATAAAAGAACAAGAACGCAGCAAAAACGGAACAGTGGAAAAAGAAAAAGGCTTGCTGGATGGCGTTCCCTTTTCTTTGCCTGCATTAACCCAGGCTTTGGAATATCAAGACCGCGCCGCGCATGTGGGTTTTGATTGGGATCAAATAGACGGCGTTCTGGATAAAATCCGCGAGGAAGTAGAAGAGATTAAACAGGCAGAAACCATAGATGAAGTTGCAGACGAACTGGGTGACTTATTTTTCGCCCTGACCAACCTGGCGCGCTGGCGTAAAGTTGACCCTGAATCTGCTTTGCGCGGGACAAACATGAAATTCAAAAAACGCTTTTCCCATATTGAACAGAGCGCAAAAAAACAAGGTAAAAATTTATCCGACATGACTTTGGAAGAAATGGACGCGCTTTGGAATGAGGCGAAAATACTGGGATTGTGAAAGCGCAACACTTTTTGCCCTGTGGCATTGCCCCTCCCTTTGCTGTTCGGATACTAAACTTTTGTCCATCAAATAATTTTAAGAATTTTTTACGGCGTAAAGGATAAAATTTAGGCATGGAAAACAAACCTTCCCCCTCTCCATCTCCCAAATTCGACATCCCTGACGGTTGGGTAAAAAATGGTCACTGCCCCGCTTGTGGGGCAAGCGGCTTAAAAGTAACCCACCTGGACGACCTTGCCGATTACCTGACTTGCCCCAAATGTGAAATATCATTTGAAGTTGAAACTGGCGGCAGGCATATTCGTTTGAAATACCTGCCCGATGCGCTGGAATTTATGGATGCGCTTCTTCATAATCGCTGGGTCGAGGCGGCGCGGCTTTCTGCCATTATTGCCAAACACCGCCCTGTGGCGCACGAAAAGAAAATTCCCCAGCAACCTGCAGCCATTGCCACCGAGGATGAGATATGGAATCGCGCACTGCGCATGTATCGCATGGGAAATAAGCCAGGCATGATTCATTTAATGCTGCTTCAGTCCGGCTTGGCACAGGATCAGGCAAACGCCATTTTTGTGAAATTGAAAAAAATGGCAGAAGAAGATGAGCAGCGCCAAAATCAAAAATTTTGGGCGGTGGCGGGCATATCCCTTTTGGTTATTTTTTTACTGGCTGGCGGTTGGCTGTTGATGAGCGGCAAACTTTTGGTGTCGTTGGGGGTGATCACGGCTACTCCTTCCCCCGCCAATGTATCCAATCCATCTTCGGCGCTTGGCTTGCTATTAAATCTTGTTCCGGCAAATGCACAACCTGACTTAATGAATTTGCCGGATACCACAGTGGATACGACTCATGGACCTGCCCAGGCGGCATGCCCTGCCACACCCGATAGCGCCGCAAAATTATTTGGCGGCAAACCAGCCATGTGGATGCGGAATGCCAATCAATTCCCCTCCTGGCAGTTGATTAGCGCCAGCGATTCAATTACCGTCTCTTTGCCCAAAGGCATGTCCGCCGCTTATGTAGACAATAAATCTTTTCAATTTTTATCCGTTCATGGACCGGCGATCATGCGCAATGTGAATTTTATGGTAATTAGTTGCGATTAATTCACCCGCTTG
>DYML01000038.1:1390-2545 GCA_020721605.1 Anaerolinea thermophila | reverse complement strand
GAGGCTGATATGCAAGGAAACAGCGATACGATTTTGCGAAGGTTGAAAACAGTTCAGGGGCATTTGGGCGGGGTGATTCGCATGGTGGAGGAGGACGCCTACTGCATTGATGTCATCCGCCAGATTCAGGCAATTGAAGCCGCGCTCAACAAGGTGAGTTCCAAAATTCTCGAAGACCATTTGAACTCGTGCGTTATCACCGCCATTCAAGGCAGCGACAAAAAGGAACGCGAGCGCGTGTTGAAGGAAATCAGCGAAGTGTTCGAGATGTCTACCAAAGTCTAATGTTGAATATTTGACTTTCAATGTTCAACCCATATATCAAAGGAGTTTGAAAACCATGACCACAGTTGTTTATTCCGTTCCCGCCATTTCCTGCGGACATTGTACCCACACCATCGAGACCGAAGTAGGCGAGTTGAATGGCGTCCAGTCGGTGAAGGCGGCGATTGATACCAGGAAGGTGGAAATCACCTTCGACGCGCCTGCCACCGAGGAGACCATCAAATCCCTGCTGGCGGAGATCAATTACCCGGCTGAAGGGCTGATTACGCTGTAGTAAGCGGTAAATGGTAAGTGGTAATTACCATTTACTACTTACTAATGATTCCCATGACCAAACAACTCACTTTACCTATTACTGGCATGACCTGCGCCAACTGTGTTGCCACAGTGGAGCGCAATTTGAAGAAGATGGACGGTGTGCAAGGCGCGGTGGTGAACCTTTCGTCGGAACGCGCCACGGTGGATTTCGACGCTTCGAAGATTCAACTGCTGGATGTGATTGCCCGCGTCAACCGCGCCGGGTACGGAGTCGCCACCGGCGAAGCGGATTTGATTATCAAGCGCCTTGCCGACGACAACGACGCCCGCCGCCTCGAAAAGGCGCTGGCAAAACTCGAAGGTGTGCTGGAAGCGCAGGTGACTTTCACCACCGAAAAGGCGCGGGTCAAATACGTCCCGACCATCATCACGCAAGCGGAATTGCGCCGCGCGGTTGCGTCCGCTGGATTCGAGGCGCTGGAACTTGGCGGCGAAGCCGAAGACGCCGAGGCGAAGGCGCGCGAACACGAGATCAACGAACAGCGCCGACTGCTGGTCATCGGCTTGATTTTCGCCGTGCCGCTCTTCCTGCTTTCGATGGGCAAGGATTTC
>DYML01000038.1:0-1290 GCA_020721605.1 Anaerolinea thermophila | reverse complement strand
CGGTGGACGAGTCCATGCTGACGGGCGAGTCGCTCCCCGTCGAGAAGCAGCCCGGCGACCCGCTCATCGGCGCGACGCTCAACAAACTCGGCTTGCTCAAATTTGAGGCGACCAAAGTCGGCAGGGAAACCGCGCTGGCGCAAATCATCAAACTGGTCGAAGACGCGCAAGGCAGCAAGGCGCCGATTCAAAAACTGGCTGACCAAGTCTCCGCGATTTTCGTACCCATCGTCATTGGCATTGCCGCGCTGACTTTTGCGGGCTGGTATTTCTTCGGTCCGCCGCTCGCCATCAACGCGGATGTGGACAACTTCACCCGCGCCCTGATCAACATGGTTGCGGTGTTGGTGATTGCCTGCCCCTGCGCGATGGGGCTTGCCACGCCGACGGCGGTGATGGTCGGCACGGGCAAAGGCGCGGAGATGGGAATCCTCTTCCGCAACAGCGAAGCGCTGGAACGCGCGGGCAAGGTGAACGTGGTTGTTCTCGATAAAACGGGAACCATCACCAAAGGGCAGCCAGCGGTGACGGATATTGTTACGAGTAACGAGTTACAAGTTACGAGTGATGAGTTGTTGCGACTTGCGGCTTCTGTTGAAAAGGGGAGCGAACACCCGCTGGGCGAGGCGATTTGGGCGGAGGCGACCACCCGCGAGCTGATTCTGTCCGAACTGGCTGGGTTCAAAGCCGAGGCTGGGCATGGCGTTCAGGCGGAGGTCGAGGGACGCAGCGTCATCGTTGGCAACAAGCGCATGTTTGAATCTCGCGGAATCGCGTTGGGGAATCTTGAATCCGAAGTTTCGCGCCTGCAATCCGAAGCCAAAACCGCTATGCTGGTCGCGGTGGATGGTCAAGCCGCTGGCATTATCGCCGTTGCGGACACAGTCAAAGACGGCTCTGTTGAAGCGATTGCCGAACTTCATAGAATGGGCTTGAAGGTCGCCATGATCACCGGCGACAACCAAAAGACCGCCGAAGCCATTGCCAAACAAGTCGGCGTGGATACGGTTTTGGCGGAAGTATTGCCCGAAGGAAAATCCGCCGAAGTCAAGAAACTACAGTCAAACGTTGAACGTTCAACGTTCGACGTTGTGGCAATGGTCGGCGATGGCGTGAACGATGCTCCCGCTCTCGCCCAGGCGGATGTGGGTCTGGCGATTGGCACGGGAACCGATGTGGCGATGGCTGCCGCGCCCGTGACCCTGATGAGCGGCGATCTGCGCGGCGTGGCGCGCGCCATCAACCTCTCGCGCAAGACGCTTGCCACCATCAAGCAAAACCTGTTTTGGG
>DYML01000037.1 GCA_020721605.1 Anaerolinea thermophila | reverse complement strand
AGATCATCACTTTTCACTTTGGTATTTTTGATCATTCTTTTACTAACCGCCTGTTCTGCGCAACGCTCAGAAATAGACTTTGTTTTTATGCGCACCAGTGATTTTACCGAACCCTACTGGCAAAGTGTCATCAAAGATTTTGAAGCGCAAAACCCCGGCATTAAAGTTAACCTTCAAATCTTTAGCTGGGACGAAGGCAAGCAAAAAATAGCCGATCTGGTTGCGCAAGGCAAGCCGCCCACACTGGCGCGCGTGGCAACCCGCTGGATTCCAGAATATGTGGCGGCGGGCTTGCTTGAACCAGTGGATAGTTATGTCAGCCCCCAATTTCATTCTCAATTTATCCCCTTGCTGATTAATGAAGGCTCTCAATATGAAGGCAGAACTTTTGGGCTGCCCATTACCGTTTCATCTCGCGCCTTGTATTACAACAAAGCGCTCTTTCAAACAGCAGGCTTAATGAACCCGCCAAGTAACTGGGCAGAGTTAAAATCTGCCGCAGAAGCAATTCACGCGCTAGGCGCAGAAACCTACGGGTTTGGCATTCAAGGCGATCAACTGCCCCAGTCAGAAACCTCCACTTATTTTTATTATTTCCTATGGGGCAATGGCGGCGATGTATTAACCCAAGACGGCACACGCCCCACATTCAACGGAGCCGAGGGGCTGGCTGCCGCACAATTTATGAAAGAAATGGTTGATGCAGGCTTAACCCAGCCCAACCCCGACGAGAGCATCCGCAAAGATATGGAAACCGCCTTTGTAGAAGGAAAACTCGGCATGGTAATCACCGGTCCCTGGCTGGCGCGCCGACTGGAAACTGATGCGCCCAAACTGGAATACGGCTTGGCAAATATTCCATACCAAACCACACCCATCACCCTGGCAACAATGGATACCCTTATTTTATTCAAACAATCTGAAAACAAAGAAGCCGCGCGTAAATTTATTGAATTTCTATACAAAGACGAATATCGCTTAAATTACGCCGTAACCGAGGGCGTGCTGCCTGAAAAAATATCAGTTGCCCAAAACAGCCAAATTGCAGAAAACCCAATATACAACTTCTTTATGGAAAACCTGCCAGACGGAAGGTTTGAAGCATTAAACGTTAAAAGCGCCGATATTTCCACCATTGTGGCAGAAGCGATGCACGCCATTTATCAAAACAAAATGTCGCCGACAGAGGCGCTCGATCTTGCCGCCGCCAAAGTGTTACAAATCCTTTCATATTCCGCGACTTCCTGGTAATCCATGCAGCAAACACCCCAAATCAACCTAAAAAAATGGCATGAAATTTCAAAAGCCCATTTCTCCCATATCACCTCTTATTACGACCAAGGCAGGGATTTTGAAGGAAGACAACCCTGGATGGAAGAGATCAACAGCCACACCCAAATTGGCAGCGAAGACTGGGTGCTGGATGCCGGCAGCGGAACTGGTCTTTTAGCGGTTCAATTTGCAGGTCAAATAAAAGGGCGCATCCTGGGTCTGGAACCTGCCTGGGCAATGCTGCAACAGGCAACGCGCAAACCCCAGCCAGCCAACCTAAACTGGCTTCAAGGAATTTCTGAAACACTGCCGCTCGCCAACAACACGCTTAAGGCAGTCTTTCTTTCACAGGTCTGGCATCACATACAAAATCAACCTCAAGCCGCACGCGAGATATTCCGCTGCCTTCAACCTGAAGGTGGCTTATTCATCAAAACTTATTCCCATGCCCAAATTGAGGCGCGTTGGGATTTGAAATTCATTTTTCCCGAATTAATGCCGCTGATGTTAAACATTTATCCCGACATACCCGATTACGAAGCCCTGCTAAAAAACACTGGGTTTTCCACCGTCACATTTCAAAGCAGATCAAAAGAAAACTTCATGCTTCCCTCACAAATATTAACCATTTTTGAAAAAAAAGCATGGTCTATGTTTTCATTCCTTAGCCCCGAAGGCGCCGCCACAGGAAAAGCACGGCTGGAAGCGTTGATTAAAGCGGGCGATTTGCCCGTTGCATATCCCGAAGTTCATTTGTTGGTTATTGCGCTCAAATAAAAAAACAGGAGTAATCATTCCATGTTTCGTTGGCTCACCTCCGGTTTATCCCTGCGAATTTTAACTGCACTGCTGATCGTTTCAGTTGTGCCCATTTACTTCATCATTAACTTTACGCAAAGAAGTTACAAGACCACCCAAACGGAAGTGGTCACCGAAAGCCAAAAAGCGCTTGACGCAAAAGCCATTCAGGGACTTGAAGCGCGCGCGCTCATTCTTGCCGATTCTGTTGCCGAATTTTTACACACCCGCGAAGACGCCCTGCACTTTCTGGCTTCGCAAACGCCCAATGCCGAATCCTACCTGAATTTTGGCGCAGCCCAAAAAGGAAACCTGTGGACGATTAAAAGCGACGGGGCAGAAGCACGATTTGAAATGCCCATCTACCAGGAAATTGCATTTGTAGACATGAACGGGCAGGAGCAAATTAAAGTCAGCAATGAATGCGATGACTATCCATTCACCTGCCGCATGGCGCAAAACACCCAGCTAAAAAATGTGAGCCAGCCTGCCAACACCCTCTACAAAAGCGAAACCTATTTTGCCGAAAGCGCAAAACTTAAGGCAGGGGAAGTATATATTGGCGCTCCCATAGGCTTTCACCTTACGCCCGAAGTTGCGTATGCCAGCGCCCAATACCGTCTGGGGCAGCGCTATCGTGGCGTTTTGCGCATGACCGCCCCAGTCTTTGAGAATGGCAAACGAATTGGAACGCTGGTGATGGCGGTGGAAATGCTGCACCTGATGGAGTTCACCGCGCACATCGCGCCTTCCAACCCTCAACCACAAGCAGAAATTGACTCGCGTGAAGCCGATTTTTCTTACATGATCAACCCCGAAGGCTGGGCAATCAGCCAACCGCGCCACTTCAACATTTACGGGGTAGATGAAAATGGTCTGCCGGTAAAACCCATTAGCGAATCTGATCAAGCATTGGAAGATAATCTGGCGCGTCCGGGCAACCTCAGCCAGATGGGTTTTATTGACCCCGCATTCCCCGAACTTGTGACCCGCAATCAAAAAGGCGAAAACGGCTTTGTGTGGACAAAGGAATACAAACGGGCATTAATCTATGCCACCATTCCTTACTTTAGCGGACAATACAACACGCCCGCTGGTTTTGGATTGATGATTTTAAGCACGGACGGCGGGCGCTTACATGTGGACGCCGAAGTATTAAGCAAACAATTTGATAACAAACTACAAAGTCTGATAGACTTTTCACTGTCTTTAATCACCATTACCCTGACAGGCGTATTAATTTTGGCAATCGTTCTGGCACGCACCATCGCCTCTCCCATTTTGCGGCTTACCAATGTTGCCAAGTTGATCGAAGCCGGTCATTGGGACAAGGTGGATATTGGCAGGCTGGAAAAAATTGGCGGCGGCGCCGAAGTAGGGCAGCTAGCGCGCGTCTTTGCCTCCATGACCCGGCAGGTTTATGTGCGCGAAACTGATCTGCGCAAACAAGTTGAAGGCTTGAAGATTGTCATTGACGAGACCAAGCGCAAGAAAGCAGTTGAAGAAATTACCGATAGTGAGTTCTTCCAAGACCTGAGCGAACGCGCCGCAAAGATTCGCCAAAAACGACGACCCTCCTCCTCAACACCCACCACAGATACAAAATAAAACCAGCAGACTGCCTTCCCAGAGGTAAATTTGAGTAAATGATTTTCTCAAACCCTGTGGGAAGGTTCATAATAAAAACAAACCGCCTTACGCTGTTTTAACTTAGCCACGCGCAAGGCATAACCGAAAATGAGTGCAACCATGAAAAACCGCTCTTTGAGCAATTTATTATCCATTGCGCCGGGCGAAGAGCAAAAGACCTCCCTGCTTTATTTACTGCACATGCTCTTTTACCTCGGCTTAATGTGGGGGAATGCCGCGCGCGAAACCCTTTTCCTCTCTGCCTGGAAGTCGGAAGATTTAGCATTGGTATTCATTATTTATGCCATTGTAGGCGTTATGATGGGAATTGCCTACACCTTTGCCGCAGACCGCATTAGCAATGGTTTGCTGCTAAAAATAATTCTGGGCATTATGGTCTTGTGGCTGGGGTCGGTGCGCATATTGCTCTACACCAACGGCGGAGAGCGCGCACTGGTTTACCCCTATTTTTATGTGGCGTACAGCGCATTTAGCGACCTCTCCACCATGCACATTTTGATGTACATTAACGACTTTTACGACACCCGCGCCTCCAAACGCGCCTTGCCGCTATTGCTCTCGGCAGGCATTGCGGGCGGCACGCTTGCCGGTTTTTCTGCCAAGTTTCTAAACGATTGGATTGGGCTAAAAAACACCCCAATTGCCTGGGCGGTTATCCTCATCATCTGCTTTGCTCTTATTTTAGTGATCGAGCGCCGTTTGGGCGCCGATCTGGATCAAATTGAACGGCTGCGCAAAAAAAACATTGCGCCGTCTGATGCCGCACGCGCCAAAAAAGCAAACGGGCTGCAAAACATGCGGGAAGGCTTTAACTTTGTACGCCAGTCTGGCTTGCTGCGCAGTTTGGCTGCCGCCACCCTCATTATGGTTATGCTGATGAATTTGCTAACCTACCAAGCCTACGGAATATTTGCCGTAAAATTTGAAAATAATCCAGATGGTTTATTTAATTTTTACAGCCTGCTCAGTGGAATTTCCAATGTTAGCGGGTTGCTGATTCAGTCTTTATTTCTCAGCCGCCTGGTCAACTGGTTTGGGGTGGGCGCCATGAACCTGGTCTTCCCCGTTGTAACGCTGGGGGCTGTTGCAAGCATCAACTTTGCTCCGGGGTTTGCCAGCGCCATTTTTTCACGGCTGGACTATAGCGCAATTAAACAGACCTTCCGCAACCCGCTGGATGCCATGTTATACAACAGCGTGCCGATTGCCAGCAAAACACGCGCGCGCGGTTTTATTAACGGATTAATTGTTCCCCTGGGAACTTTGGCAGCCGGTTTAACTATTTTGGCGGTCAAGGCAAAACTCATTCAAGGACCCATGATCGTTTCAATTGGCTTAAGCATGGCGGTTCTGTATCTGCTGGTTATGTTTAATGTGCGGCGTGAATATGGGCGTTCCATGACCAGCCTGCTGGCAGGTGATGAACTTGGAATTTTTAATCAAGACCAGTCTGAAGTTTTGCCGCCAGACCCGGCAACCGTGCTTTGGCTGCGCGATAAATTACAAAACCTGCCCGCCGATGCCAACACCGATGGTCAGGCGGTTTTTATCAGCCAAATTTTGTACGACATGGATGCGCGCACCGCTCTGCCGCTGCTCTTTGAATTCTTTGAGCGGCGCGGCTCTTTCTTCCGCAAGGGCATTCTTGAACTGCTCGACCAGTCCAATTTGAATCAACCCGATTTTGCGGCGCTCTGCCAGCGCAGCCTACACGACCCCGAAGCGGTGGTGCGTGAAGCGGCAGCCGGCGCGCTACTCAACTTTATCAAACGCAATACAAACGGAGAGACAGAAGCATCCATCTTAAACAGCCTGCACGCCCGCATGGAAGAACTGGAACTTGGGCAGCAAGCGCAACTCATTAGCCTGCTGATACAACACGGCTCTTTGGTACAGCAAACAAACGCCCAAAACACATTGGATCATTGGCTAAAATCTGCGGCAAAAGACAACGGCGAAGCCAGCGCCCCAACTCTGGCGGCAGGGCTGAGTGTGTTGGTTGAAATCGAAAGACAACGCCAACAAAACCTGCATGGCAGCGGCTTTGAAAATAACACGACCCTGCGGCGCAAGCTCAGCAAGGAATCAAGCCGCCTGAAAGATTTATCCATCAACACCCTCCAACACCCTGCGCCCACTGTGCGTCTTCAATTAATTCCATCGCTGGTACAGCAATGTAAATACACGCAATGGGACAGTGAACACTGGGCAGTGCAAAGCCTATTAAAACTATTGGAAGACCCCGAAGAAAACATCCGCCTGGCAATCATGGAAGAATTGCAAGCAGAAACCCAATCCCTGCCGCTTATGCCGCTGGTATGGCAGGCGCTAAATGACCCGTCCCTGGCAATACGGCGGCTGGCATGTAAATTGCCCATCGCCATCAAATTTACCGAAACACAAATGCTGCGCAGCAGCCTGGATGCCGCCGCCATGCAAGCCGCCCCCCTGCGGGCAGAAAGCGCCATTTACCTGCTCATACAATCCCGTCAGCGCGGCATGGAAACCCTGCTGGGCAAAACCGTAGAATCTTTAACACACGACACCTATTGGATGACCCTGCAAGGCGCGGCGCTAAAAGACCTGGCGCAGTCCTACCCTGGCGCCCGCCTCATGCTTCAGGCATTTCAAGAAGCATCAAATGCCATTTTAGAACGGGCATTCTGGTTAATGAGCGCCGATAGCAGCGAAGAACAAGCGCAGGCAGTGCAGCGGGCTTTACCCTCCAGCGACCCCACAGAACGCGCAAATGCCGCCGAAGCCTTGGAAGCAACCCTGCCGCCTGTTGTGGCGCGTCAGTTGGCGCGCCTGCTAGACGGCTCGCCGACTGCGGAAATTGTCACCTGCGCCGAAACCGAATTGGGAATGCGCCAACCGAGCCTGATGCAAGTTCTACAAAATACGTGGGCAGAGGTATCCCAGCAAAATACGCGCACAATCATCCCGCAGCGCCTGCAATTCTATTATCGAGACGGCTGGCTGACGGCAATCGCCATCTACTTATTCACCGAAACCTCATCACTGGCGCTGCCGCCGCAAACACTGCGCGAAGCGCTGCAAGAAACACTCAAGACCGATATCCGCCTCAATGTGCAAGATGCCGCCCGCCTGGCGCTTGCGTCTATCGTTTCAAATACAAAGGAAACTACCATGTCTGCCTCACACCCCCTCTCGCTGATCGAAAAAGTAATTTTTCTCAAAGAAGTTCCATTCTTTAGCGAACTATCGCTTCAAGAAATTTCCATTTTGGCGGGAATTAGCGAAGAAGTTAGTTACCCGCCCGACTACAAGATTTTTGCGCAAGGAGACAACACCAAGACTCTGTATCTGGTGATTCGGGGTCAGGTATCGGTGCAGCAGGAAACCCGCACAGGTTCCATTGTGCGGCTAAAAGTTCTGGGCGCAAAAAACTACTTTGCAGAGACATCCCTTTTTGATGGTGCGGCACATCAGGCAGACGTGGTAACGACTGAAGCAGTGGATATTTTAATGATCCGCCAGTCTATGTTTTTTACCCTCATTCGCCGCCGCCCCGATATTGGTCTGTCACTGCTTAAAGCGCTGAGTCAGCGTTTACGCGAAACCTATGCCCAAGTGGCGCAAAATGAACGCGCCAAGCCAAAGCAATTGGTCAGCCTGTATGACAAAATGGAGAAATAAATTTTACAGGCATGGGCAGGCAATTTAGTTTTCTTGCAAAGCCAGTTTGCATACTTTCCGCACAGAGAAAGTCGGGAACGCCCGTTACAGCCGCAGGAGCAAAATGAACAAAAAACAAGTTATCCCTACACTTTTGGTATGGATCGCCAGTCTGGCGCTCGCCGCCTGCGCGGCAAACCAAGCAACTCCCACAGCAGCCAGCGCAGAGCCAGTTGCAACTTTAACCAACGAGCCGTCGGCGCAAATGGCAAATCCCGCTTCGGAAAACTGCCTTCAACAAGGCGGAAATTTGACGATTGAAAAACGGGGAGACGGCGGCGAGTTTGGTGTATGCACATTTGAAGGCGGTCTGCAATGCGAAGAATGGGCATTGTTCAACGGCGACTGCCCAGTCGGCGGGCGCGAGGTGACAGGCTACGGAGCGCAAGGGCGCTATTGCATGATCAGCGGCGGGGAATATGCCCAAACCAACGGAGACGCGGCAAACGAACAAGGCGCTTGCACCTTTAAGAACGGCGCAAAATGTGATGGCGCAGACTATTGGCAGGGGCTATGCAGCAGCGACACCGCCGCCCAGCCTGAACTTATTGCACCAACCGCTCAAGTGGAAACAGTGGATAATATTTATGCGGGAACAATGGTTTGGATGGATCACCTGAAGACCTGCACGCCATACGCACGCACCTACATGCATCCGCTTTTGGCGGTACAGCAAACCGATAGCATCAAAGGCATGGAAGATAACCTGTGCCTGGTTACACAGGAAACCGCAGGCAAATTTATTTTTGAATGCCGCTACACGAGCGAAGGGCTAAAAATAATGACCCAGCCTGCTTTTTATGAGCAGGCAAAAAATAAAACCCCCAGCGTCTACGGCGAAGATGTAAATCAAGTGATGAGCGAACAATGCGCCATCATTATGCTGCCCACACCCACAGCCCCTTAAATGAGTTCAATAAATAACCCGCGCAAGTCAAGAAGTTATTTCCTCCAATAATGCAAGCAATTGCCTGCCAATGACCGCGCGGCTAAAATTTTGCTCCAAATATTGACGCCCGCGCAAACCCATTGCGCGGCTGCTTTCCACATCTGCCGCCAGCCGTTGAATCACCTCTGCAATTTCTTTTGCATTGCCGGGCGCGGCAAAAATTCCACAATCGGCAGCCTCCACCACCGTGCGGATCACGCCGTCAATTGCCAGCGCCACAGGTCTGCCCGCCGCCATGTAATCGAACACTTTGTTGGGATACGTTGTTTTATATTCTTCCAACGGCTTAAGAATTGCGATACAAACATCTGCGCCAGCCAGCGCGCCCGCCATTTCATTTTTTGGCACCGGGGGTAAAAAAGTCACATTGGTTAAGTGTTTTGCCTGCGCCATCAACGCAGGCTTTTCTTTTCCATCACCCAAGAAAACAAATTGAATGTTTTTACCCCCCTCCAGCAAATGAGCAGCCTCCAACAACAATTGAAGGTCATTAGACATGCCATGTGCGCCAGCATATAAAGCAATAAATTTATTTTGGAAATGATGAGCGGCGCGAAAGGCTGTGCCGTGATCGGCAGGGTCAAACATGGTGGGGTCTGCCCCATTGGGGATTAAAACCACGCGCTGCGCACCCCGGCTGGTAACGGGTTGCAAAAATCCTGGGCTGTTTACCATTACCCGATCTGCGTGAAGGTAGAGAAATCGCTCCAGCCGCTCAGAGAGAAAAATCAAAATGGGGTTGGTCAGCACACCAACTGCAATGGCAAATTGGGGCCACAGGTCGCGCACCTCAAATAAAAATTTTGCGCCTTTCATCCGCGCCAACGCCCAGGAGGTTAATCCCTGAAAAATAGGCGGCGAAGTTCCCCAAACCAGATCAACATTTTTTACGCCCAGCCCAACCCAAAAAGATGAAAGCATGAAGGAAAAAAAAGCAAAAATGCGATGAACAAACGACTTGTGATGCGCATCATACACTGCGGCGCGTAAAATGGTTACGCCTTCCAATTCCAAATTTGCCTGCTGGGTATGCCCGCCCGTAATATAACTAACAGGCGAAGCAATGACTGTCACTTTATGCCCGTGTGCCGTGAGCAGGCGCGCAAACTCATGGTGGCGCGTGCCGCCAGGCTCGTGAAGCGAGGCAAATGCCTGATGAATAATAAGAATGTGCATGGGGAATAAAAATATTGGAACTGGCTATTGTTTTTCTTCGCTGATGCAAACTGGCTCTGCCGACCAGCCCTCTGTGACCGAGCGCAAGACCAAGCCTGCCAGTTGGCGCGGCAAAACGGTGTGACTGGGCAGATCTGCCAGCGGCATCCACACGGGTTGATAAGTGCCATACGCGGGATTGTACTCGCCATATTCCTCGCCTGTGCCTGAGCCAAATTCACCGCTAATTTTGTGGGCTAAAAAATAATACTGCAAATGTCCATCAAAAATCACCTCAGCCACTTTCTGTTTAATCTCAACCAAGATACCCAGTTCTTCTTGCGCCTCGCGGATGGCGGCTTGTTGGGGAGATTCGCCTTCATCTACGCCGCCGCCAGGAAAAGAAAAATAATGGTTTCCCTGACGGTGACGTTCTATGAGCGCCAGTTGATTATCTTCAATAAGAATGATGGCGGAACGGGTTTTCATAAAGTTAAATTTCCTGACAGGAGTTCTCTGGTTTTTACTACGTCTTCCTGAATCTTCCAGATCAGCGCTTCCACTGAGTTAAATTTTAATTCGTTGCGAATGCGCGAGATAAATTCCAATTGTATTTGCTGCCCATAAATATCACGGTCAAAATCCAGCAGGTAGGCTTCGAGGCTGGGGGTCTGGCGCTCAGGGGTGAAGGTGGGGTTAAAGCCAATATTGGTGGCTGCCATAAACTTCGCGGAGCGGTCGCCGAGGTGCGCCCAGCAGGCATAAATGCCGTTGGCGGGGATGGATTTTTGGGCGGGGTAGTCAATATTGGCGGTAGGGAAGTTAATGGTTCGCCCGCGACCGGCGCCGCGAATGACTTCTCCGCCCAGGGTGTAGGGGTAGCCCAGCAGCGCGGCGGCTTCGGTGATATTGCCAATGCCAACAAGTTTACGAATTTCTGTGGAAGAGATTACGCCGCTTTCGTCACTGAGCGCAGGAATCACTTCTACCTCATAATTTAACTGCCTGCCAATTTGAGCAAGGCGGTTTGCGCTGCCCTCACGCCCTTTGCCAAGCGCAAAGTCATAGCCAATTAATAAATGGCGAAGACCCAGCGCCTGTTTGAGGCGGGACATGAATTCAAATGCGGTGGCGGCTGCCAGTTCTTTGGTAAAGGGCTGCGTGATGACAATATCCACGCCGAGGTTTTTGAGCAGGTCTGCGCGCTCGTTGGGTGTGGTTAGGCATTTAATCTCCTGAGCCGAGAGAACGCTGGCAGGGTGGGGGTCAAAAGTCAGCAGGGCGGCGGGGTAGCCTGCTGCATGTGCGCCGCTGGTTAACTGGTGAATAATCTCACGATGTCCGCGATGAATGCCATCAAAAACGCCAATGGTCAGCCATGCGTTTTGTACAGAAACTTCTTCGAGGAAATGGTAATGTCGCATAAGATTAAGCCGCCTGACGGCGGCTTAATCTTATTTTACTCTGTTTAGTCTGAAGTGAAGAAGACTTTTTTAGGCTGCCATTCACGCGAGCCGTCTTCGTTTACGGTGATTTCCATCAACGCTACCAATTCGCCTTGGGTGCTAACGCCGCGCACTTTAGTTTCGGCTGGGTCACCGACCACTTTAACGCGGTGTCCGTGTCGTACGCCTTCTACTTCGTCGGGGTTAAGTTCTATGGCGGGCCAGTCGCCCAGCGCTTCGGCGGCAGGAATTAGATATTGATACCAGTTGCCGGCGGTGAAGGCTTCTTGTAATTTGCGCAGCGGCACCGAATCTCGCAGGGAGAATCTGCCGCTCTTGGTACGGCGCAAGCCAACCAAATACGCGCCACAGCCAAGCATTACGCCCAAGTCATTGGCAAGGGAGCGGACGTATGTACCAGAGGAGCAATGCACATCAATCACTACTTCGGGCGGCGCCCACTCCAATACTTCAAGATGATGTACTGTAATCATGCGCGGGGCAAGTTCCACTGCTTCGCCCTCGCGTGCCATTTCATAGGCTTTACGCCCCTGCACTTTTACGGCAGAGTAGGGCGGCGGGGTTTGTTCAATTTCGCCCACAAACGTTTGTAACGCGGCATCAAATTGTTCTTCGGTGACGTTGATTGGGTCTTTGGAGAGCGTCACCTTGCCTTCGGCGTCAAAGGTGTCGGTTGAGCCGCCCAGCCGAATAATTGCCTGGTAACGCTTGTCTGAGGCGGAGACATATTCGCTCAAACGCACGGCGGGTCCGACCAAAATGACCAATACGCCAGAGGCACGCGGGTCGAGCGTGCCAGTATGCCCTGCGCGGCGCAAGCCGGTTCCATTGCGAATTGCCTGCACCACGTCGTGTGATGTCATTCCAACTGGTTTATCTACAACAAGAGCGCCAGAAATTGCGTTCTTTATGTCCTGACTGTTCATACTATATTCCTCCTTGATTAGTTTGCCATTGTTATTATGACATGGCATGTCTTATTTTACAACAGTACAAAAGAGCGATCCAAATTGTTATAAATTTAACATTTCACGGGTCTTTTGCAAAACTTCCTTTTGAATTTCGCTCAAACTTCCTTGAACATCTGCCCCGGCAGCAGCGGCGTGACCGCCGCCCTGAAAATACTTTGCAACCTGCGAGACATCAACCCCCGCTTGCAAGGCGCGCCATGAAATTTTCACATGGTTGTCGTGTTGCTCTACAAAGACCATGCCGACCTTGTTTCCATCAATGGCAGAGATCATGTTAATTAAATCTGCGTCATCGTTTCCGCTGTAGCCGGCAGATTTACGGTCTGCCATGGTCAAAGTTCCCCAGACCATGCCGTTCTTGCTTTGCAGGGTAGAAAGCCCTGCGCCCCAGTATTTTGCGGCAGGGAAGGATTTTCGCACCAGTGCGTGCATGTAAATTTCGGGCATGTCTACGCCGGTTTCCATGAGGGTGGCGGCTTGGCGCAGCGCCTCTGGGGTGACATTGGCGGTACGAAAACCGAGTGTGTCGGTAAGGATACCCGTTAATAAAGCGGCGGCAATGGGTTGGGTGATGGTCAAACCCCAGTCAGGCAGGTAGTTGGTGAGAATGGCGGCAGTGGCTACCTCGTCTGGTTCAATCAGGTTGAGTTTTCCAAATTTTTCGTTGGTTTTGTGGTGATCAATGTTAATATCCGGCTGTCCAAAACTTTGAAAAATAGCGCCGGTACGTTTTAAGTCGGCGCAATCAACGGTAATAAAGGTATCGTGATTGTCGGTTGGTTCTTTTTCAATGGATTTGCTTCCTTCAAGATATTTGAAAGAAGAGGGTACTCCGTCTGCCAGTACCATTTGTACAGTTTTGCCAGAATTGCGCAAAGCCATTCCAAGCCCAAGTAAAGACCCTATTGCATCCCCGTCTGGTCGAACATGCGAAGCGATGACGATCTTTTTCGCTGCGTCTAATCTATTTTTTATATCCCCTGAAATTTGATTGTTCACTTTTGAGTATCCTCCAAAATGTTTTAAAAAATTAAAGGGGGGCATGTCAAAACACCCCCCCTCCAAATTTATTTCTTTTCTTTGTTTCTTAACCCCGCCAAAACTTTTTCGATATGATCTGCATTTTCTGGTGTGGGGTCCCAATGAAAGCGCAGGTGTGGGAAGGCGCGTAACTCCACTTTGGCGGCGAGAATGCGCCGAAAAAAGCCGGAAGCAGATTCAAGACCTGCAAGAATTTCTGCTGATCGTTCAGCGCCTTCAATGGCAGAGACGTAAACATCGGCAAAAGCAAGTTCTTTATCTATTTTTACGTCTGTAATGAAAATATTCCGCAGGCGCGGGTCATTGACCTCGCGGATGAGCAGTTCTGAAAGTTCCTGGCGGACGCGGTCTGCAATGCGTTGTAAGCGAATTCCTGATGGCATTTTTTATTTAAAATTTCCAATTAACAAAGTTTGACTATTCGACCACATAACAGATTAGTTGATCGCCAGGTTGAATATCATTGAAACTTTTAAAGCCAACGCCGCATTCGTAGCCCTGGCGAATTTCTTTGACGTCGTCTTTTTCGTGGCGCAGAGAGGAGAGATCGCCTTCATAGATCATATCAGCGGCGCGGAAGAGGCGCACGCGTGCGCCGCGTTTTAGTTCACCTTCCACTACTTTGCACCCTGCAACCTTGCCAAATTTGGAGGCTGAGAATACGTCTAAAACTTGGGCGCGCCCTATGGTTTTTTCAACAAGTTTTGGTTTCAACATGCCACTGAGGGCTTTTTCAATGTCTTCGGTCATGCGGTAAATAATTTCGTACAGGCGAATGTCTACGCCTTCTTTTTCTGCCAGGCGGCGTCCGTCTACATCTGCTTGTACATTAAAGCCAATGATAATGGCTTTTGAGGCAGAAGCAAGCATGACATCATTGTTGCCGATGTTGCCTGTTTCGGCGTGCAGAATGTGCAAGCCAATTTCGCCTTCGCCAAGTTTGTTCAATTCATTAACAATTGGGTCAAGCGACCCTTGCACATCGGCTTTGATGATGAGGTTGAGTCCTTTGGCTTCCCCTGCCTGCACATTGGCAAATAGGTCTTCGAGTGAAACTTTTTTCTTGGTTTGAGATAGGGTTTTGGCGGCTTCGGCGCGTTCTGAAACGATGCTGCGCGCTTCTTTTTCTGATTTGACCACCTGGAAGATGTCTCCAGCCGATGGCATACCGCTTAGTCCCATCACCGCTACCGGGGTGGAAGGTCCTGCTTTTTTGATGGTTTTGCCTTTATAGTCGGTAATGGCGCGAAGTTTTCCGTAGGCGGTTCCAGCAACAACAATGTCGCCGGCTTCAAGGGTTCCATTTTGAACCAGCAAAGTTGCCATGACGCCTTTGGCTCTATCTAGTTCTGCTTCGATGACCGTTCCTATTACTTTTCCGCCGGGGTTGGCTTTGATCTCGCTGCTGTCGGCAACCAGTAAGATACCTTCGAGCAGGTCGTCAATGCCTTTGTGTTGTTTGGCAGAGACCGGCACAACCATGGTCGTGCCGCCCCAGTCATCTGGCACAAGTTCGAGTTCTGCCAGTTGTTGTTTAACGCGGTCTGGGTTGGCGTTGGCTTTATCCACTTTATTTAATGCCACCAGTAGCGGCACGCGCGCGGCTTTGGCGTGGGCAATGGCTTCACGGGTTTGAGGCATTACGCCATCGTCTGCGGCAACGACCAGCACGACAATATCTGCGCCTTGTGCGCCGCGCGCGCGCATTTGGGTGAAGGCGGCGTGACCAGGGGTGTCCAAAAAGGTGATTAGCCGACCTTTCTTTTCCACCTGGTATGCGCCAATATGCTGGGTGATGCCGCCTGCTTCGCCTGCGGCAACTTCAGTTTGACGTATGGCATCTAAAAGGCTGGTTTTGCCGTGATCCACATGCCCCAAAATGGTGACGACGGGCGGGCGCGGTTTTAGCAATGAGCTGGTTTCGCCTGCAATCATCTGGCGCCAATGGGGAATTTCACCCGCTTCTTCTTTTTCTACTTCATTTACGGTTTCAAGAATAGCCTCAAAGCCATATTCACCCACTACAATTGCGGCTGTGTCAAAATCTACGGTCTGATTAATGGTAGCCATTACGCCATTTGACATTAGTTTTTTAATCAGGTCAATGGGGCTTTTTCCTATTTTCGACGCCAAGTCACGAATGACAATGTTGGCGGGCAATTCAATTTTATTTCCGTTGGCACTCATACGCCACCTCCTTCTAGTTTGCAAACCTCAAGATCAAGGTTTGCATAAAATCCAAGTCCCCAACGAGATGCAGTGAGCGCGTGGCAGGTCGTTCACATGGGGTTATCCGTTGGTCTCTGCTGGCAGAGTATTCATAAATTCTTCCAATCGAACGCGGTCTTCTGCGCTTAATTCTGCTTTGAGCGCATTCATCAAAGCGCCCCTCATTCCACGCACCCAACACTCGCGCTTGTCATGCAAATAAGCGCCCCGCCCGGCAAGTTTGCCGGTTGGGTCTACTTGTACGCCGTCTGAGGTGCGGACAATCCGTATCATTTGCCTTTTAGGCAGAACTTGACGGCATCCCACACAAGTGCGCTGGGGTACGTGTTTGACTCGTTGGGTGGGTTTCTTGTTCACCTTCAATTTACCCAAAGAGACAGCCCCGAACATGGGGAAGAAAATTTATTCCCAATCATTGTCAGGCGTGCTATCGCCGCGTTTGTGAATTTTTCGTCCCACAACCGTGCCGAGTCCTTCGTCATACTGCAATTCAACAGCCTTCTTCTTGGTTTTCTTGCCCTTCTTTTTATCAGAGCCAGATTCATCTTCGACGGGGGCTGCGGGTTGTTGGAAGATTTCCGACTTCATCTTGAATAGTTCGTCCAAGACCACGCCGTCTTTGGCGTGTTCTTCGTCTTCCACTTCAATATTTTTTCTGGTGTCTTTTTTGCCTTCAACCTGTTTTTTCTCAGTCGGCGCTTCTTCTGGCTTTTTGGCTGATTCTGCTGTAGTTTCAACGGCGGCGGGGGCAGCAGATTCGGTCATTACGGGTTCAGGTACAGGCTTGGTCTCAGGTTCTGGTTGCGCAAAAGTGAGCGCCGCCAGCGATTCGTTAATATTTTGCATGGCTTTCGAGCCAATGCCAGGCATTCCTAAAACTTTGTCGGGGTCGGCGGCAAGCGAGAACATCAAACTGCCCACAGTTTCAAAGCCTGCCTCGGTCAAAATATTAAAGATATGTTCTTTTATGCCAGCCTGTTCGAGCGGCGTGGTGAAGGCGGCGGCGGGAATATCTGCGCGGGCGGCAATGGTGCGTTCCACTTCCACGCGGGCGGCTTCTTCTTTAATTTGAATGGTGCGGCGTTCCACGCGGTCTACAAATTGACCGAGCGCCGAGTATTCTTCCGGGGTGAGCGGGCGACTTTCAGCTTTCTTGACAAGGATTTCTTGTATTTGCGGGATGGATTCCACGGCAGCAGGAAGCAGCGCGGCAAGTTCGGCGTTGTTTTGCAATTTTCTGAGTGCATCATTTGATGCCTCACTGACCGATTTGATGTCTATGCGCCAGCCAGTTAATTTGGCGGCAAGGCGGGCGTTCTGCCCGTCGCGCCCAATGGCAAGGCTTAGTTGATCTTCGCCCACCACCACTGTGGCGGTGCGGGAGCCTTCGCTCTCTGCCAAATAAACGCCATTAACTCGCGCCGGACTAATGGCTTTAGAGATATAAACGATGGGGTCTTGATCCCATTGAATAATGTCAATTTTTTCGTCGTGTAGTTCTTTGACGATGGCTTGAATGCGCACGCCTTTAATGCCCACGCACGCGCCCACTGGGTCAATACCCGTTTGAGTGGCAGAGACCGCCACTTTGGCGCGCGCGCCAGGTTCACGCGAAATGGCGCGAATTTCAACAATGCCATGATAAATTTCCGGCACTTCATTTTCCAGCAGGCGGCGCAGGAAGTTGCGATGTGCGCGCGAAAGGATAATCTGCGGTCCGCGGGTGCCGTCTTTCACTTCCATTACCACGGCGCGCACGCGATCGTGCAGTTTTAGCCTTTCGCCAGGAATTTTTTGATTGTTGGGCATCACGCCTTCAGCCTTCATATCCAGACCGATGGTGGTGCTTTGGGCATTGCTGGTTTGTACCAAGCCAGAGACAATTTCGCCAACCTGTCGCTCAAAATATTCCATTTGATTGGAGCGTTCTGCCTCACGGATGCGCTGCTGAATGACCTGCCGCGCAGTCTGTGCCGCAACGCGCCCAAAGTCGGCAGGGGTGGTTTCTACCACCACCATGTCTCCAAGTTGAGCTTCTGGGTTTACCTTACGCGCCTCTTCCAGCAAGACCTCGGTGCGGTCATCTACAATAGTGTCTTCTACCACTTCCTTCTCGGCTAAGACAGTTACAATTCCAGTTTCGGGGTCTAGTTTTGCCTCTACATGCTGCGCGGTAGAGGCGCTTACAGCGCGCCGATAGGCAGAGACCATCGCCGACTCAATGGCGGAGATGACCACATCTTTGGCAAGTTGTTTTTCTTCCAACACTTCATTGAAAGCCAATGCAAATTCATTTTTAGCCATGTTCCCTGCTCCGTTGCTCCTATTCTTGTTACTACAAGCAGAAAAGTGGGGGTCACCCACTTTTCGATGTCGTCTTTATTGGGCTTTTCGTTCGCTTGGGATTTTAGCATAGACGCATGGAAGGCGCAAGGTGCAAAGAAAAAAATTCATTTAACCTGTTTTTTATGCGCCCAAAATAACAGAACAAAAATTCTGTTATACTTTGAGAAACGTATTTTTTTCAACTTTTAAACAGTGAGAAGCAGCATGGCAAAAACACATACCCGTTATGTTTGTCAGCAGTGTGGACGCGTGGCAGCATCGTACATGGGCAAATGCCCGCAATGTTCATCATTTAACAGCATGGTGGAAGAAATTATCCACGAAGAGCCAATTAATAAGGGGGCAGGGAACACTCGCGGGTTGGGCGGGCGCTCACAGCCGCGTCCAATTAATGAGGTGGGCGGGCAGGAAGAAGACCGGGCGCACCTGCCCATTGGCGAGTTTTCGCGCGTGTTGGGCGGCGGCATTGTGCTTGGTTCTATTGTGCTGATTGGCGGTGACCCAGGCATTGGCAAATCTACGCTGATGTTACAAATGGCAATGGAAATGGCAAACTCACAGCGTGTGCTGTATGTTTCGGGGGAAGAGTCTGAGCGGCAAATTAAAATGCGCGCAGTGCGTTTATTTGCCGCGCGCGAAAAAAAGGAATTGCCCAAAAATCTTTTACTCGTAACAGAAACAAATCTTGAAGTGATTCTAAATCACGTTAACGAGTTAAAGCCCGACCTGCTGATTGTCGACTCGATTCAGACCGTTTATTTATCTTCTTTGGATTCGTCAGCGGGTTCAGTTTCACAGGTGCGCGAATGCGCATCACAATTGCGCGAGTTGGCAAAATCACGCGGGGTTTCGGTTTTCTTGATTGGGCATGTCACCAAGGAAGGCGCAATTGCCGGTCCACGCGTACTGGAACACATTGTAGACACGGTACTGTATTTGGAGGGCGACAGATTCCAATCCTATCGCTTGCTGCGCTCGGTAAAGAATCGGTTTGGCGCCACTGCCGAAGTAGGCGTGTTTGAAATGCGCGAAGGTGGAATGGTTGAAGTAACCAACCCCTCCGAAGCCTTTTTGGCAGAGCGCCTGGTTAACGCGGCTGGTTCCACCATTGCTGTAACGATGGAAGGCACACGCCCCATTCTGGTTGAAATTCAGGGGCTTACCTCGCCCACGCAATTTGGAAATGCGCGGCGCACCCCCAACGGCATAGACTTCAATCGCCTGCTATTAATTTCCGCCGTACTAACCCGCCGTGTGGGATTAAAACTTTCAGAGCAGGATGTCTTTGTTAATGTAGTGGGCGGCATTCAAATTGACGAACCCGCCGCCGACCTTGCCATTGCGGCTGCCATTACCTCCTCGTGGAAGGACACTCCCGTCCGCGCCGAAGCGGTACTGATCGGCGAGATTGGGCTGGCAGGCGAACTGCGTATGCCAGGTCAAATGGTGGCTCGTCTGCGTGAAGCGCAAAAATTAGGTTTTAAAACAGCCATTGTACCCAAAGCAATTCGGCAGGGAGAGCCGTACCCAAAGGGAATTGAAATTATCGAAGTGCGGTCGCTCGATCAGGCGCTACAGGCAGCGCTGAAAAAAAATTGAAAATTAGTAAACTCCTTCCCCCTTTTTTTCATCCACACAAAAAAGGGGAAGCTTTTGCAACCATACCAATATGCAAAGCGTATGACTCAAGAAGGAGAATTTTTAATATGAATATAAAATTTATTTCAGCCTTTGTTGTAGTTGCACTCGCCAGCCTCGCTTGCGGATTTAACATTAACCTGCCCAAAATACCCACACCCGGCGCAGAAATTATAGAAGAAGTTCGCATTCCTGCCCCCGAAGGCGATGAGGTTAATTTGAAACTCTCTTTCGGCGCAGGCAAAATGACCCTTTCCCCTGGCGCAGAACAATTTTTAGAGGGCAGCGCTGCCTACAATTACGCTGCGTTTAAACCAGTGGTGTTGATTAATGGGAATCAGGTGGAAATTAAAATGAGTGAAATTAACTCCATTCCTGCCTTTAATGACCTCAAAAATGAATGGGATTTTAAACTCGGCGCTACGCCCATGAACCTAAGTATAGAATCTGGCGCATACGATGGGTTCTTTGAACTTGGCGGGCTTTCACTGACCAATCTAACCATCAAAGATGGGGCATCCAATGTTGAACTTTCCTTCTCAGAACCCAACTCGGTAAAAATGTCTACTTTTCGCTATGACACGGGGGCATCCAATGTAAAAATGAGCGGGCTTGCCAACGCCAACTTCAGTATTCTTGACTTTTCTGCGGGCGCAGGCGATTACACCCTCGACTTTTCCGGCGAACTACAAGATGACGCTACAGTCAAAATCAACAGTGGGTTTAGCAACCTGATCTTGGTTGTGCCAGAAAATATAAATGCTGTGGTTACCATTACAAGCGGCGCATCAAACATCAGCACAGGCGCAGGCTGGAGCCAAAACGGGGATATTTACAAACAGAAAGGCAAAGGCGCCACCCTGACTTTTATAGTTGAAATTGGCGCCGGAAATATAACGCTAACCCAATAAAAAAGAATTCGGAGCAAAAGGTCATAATTTATCCGTGACCTCCATCACTTGCAGGGCTTGGCTTAGGGCTATAAAATCGTGATTGTTGGTAAAATTTACCTATTTAATTTAACAGAGGTTTATATGCAAATTACACGCCAAGCAGATTACGCAGTCCGAGCCGTGCTTCACCTCGCCCGCAATGTTGATCTACGGGTAGCTACGAATCTCATCGCAGAAGAAGAACACATACCGCCTTCCTTTCTTGCCAAGATCGTCTCGCAATTATCTATTGCCGGCTTGCTGCATACTTCGCGCGGGGCGCGGGGCGGCGTAATGTTGGCGCGTGACCCAAAGGAAATTTCTCTACTGGAAGTGGTGGAGGCGATTGATGGTCCGATTCAATTAAATGAGTGTGTCGGCGAGAACAGCACCTGCTCGTTTGATGATAATTGCCCGCTGCGACCCGTTTGGCGTGACGCGCATGATGATTTGGTGCGCCGTTTAAAAGGCACAAACTTTGCCGAAATGGTAAGAAGAGAAACATTTTCTTTATAAATGACACAAGAGACAAAAAGCCTCTCGGCTATAATAGCCGAGAGGCTTTTTATTTCAAATATAAAGGATGAAGACCATGAAGAATGGACAACCACTTTTGATAGCCCTCCTGCTGTTTACAGCCATTAGCGCCTGCGCAGCGCCCGCACCTGCAATCCAATCTACGCCGCTTGCTGCCCCCACCCTGGACACAAGCCGCATAGCAAGCATGGTAGCGGAGACAGTTTCTGCGCTAATGGCTCAGACCGAGCAGGCGCAGCCAACCTTCACGGCAACGCCCATTTTCACAACGACAAACACCCCAACCGCCACCGCCACAACAGCGCCATCACAAACGCCCACGTTAGCCGCCAGCCTGGTACAAAGCGCCCTCACTCAGCAGGAAGACGGCTCAACACTTTTTGTAGATGAGCGCGCAGGCTACGAGATCAGCCTGCCAGAAGGCTGGCTGGCAGTACGCGCCAACGAAAAAGAATATTTGGATGCTTTTTCGCGGGAAGAATCCGCCAACGAGCATATTCAACAAGCGTTGCTGGGCGTGCAAAACGAAAACCCAAATATCTTCCGCCTGCTTGCCATAGATACGCAGCCCGCACATATTAAAAATGAATTTGTGAGCGATATTCGTTTTGATTTGAACGAAACAAAAAGCATATCGCTCACCTCAGACGCCGACCTGCAAACCATTGCCCAGGAAATATCTGCCACCGCCACAACCTTTCGGTTTGAGCCAGACTCAATTATGATCATCACCGCCATCAGTGGAATGAAATTTGGGGTCATTGAAGCCCACGCGGCATTTGAAAATACAGACGGCGTTGAGGTGCCGCTTTATCAAAAGCGTGTATTTTTTAACGCAAAAAACGGAACCCAATCTATCGTATTAACAACTCTGGATGAATTAAAAGAATCTGTTCTACCCGCCTTTGACGCCATGCTTGAAAACATTAAAACCACGCCCTAAATAGTCCAAAAATGACGAGACGCCTTGTAAATTTAACGTTCCTCACATTTTTCATGCTGTCTTGCGGCTTGTTTGCCGCACCCCTGCCGCCCACAACCGTTTTGGCGCCCACAGCAACCGCCAGCCCAAGCAGTTCCCCGCCACCGCCCGCCACCGAAACACCCGCGCCAACAGGTACGCCTGCGCCAAACTTTAAGCGGGTATTAATCGTCAGTTTTGATGGCTTGCGCCCAGATGCCATTGCAGAAGCCAGCATGACTCATGTGCTGGGGCTAATCCAAACAGGCGCGTATACCTTTGGCGCACAAACCATTATGCCAAGTGTGACCCTGCCAGCACACACCTCCATGCTAACAGGCGCCTGCCCCGCCAAACACATTGTGCGCTGGAATGAATATGTGCCGCAAAACGGCTATGCCCTTGGCGTGGATATTTTTGACCTGGCGCACGCGGCTGGGTTGCGGACGGTGATGGTGGTAGGAAAGGAAAAACTACGTCAGATCACCGAGCCTGCCAGCGCCGATTATTTTACCTTCGTAGATGAGACCGATAAAATAAAAGACCCCCTTACCATTGAGCAGATTGCCATTCGTCAAATGCGAGAAGGCTTTGGATTAATGTTTGTCCACTTTCCCAATGGCGACCTGCGCGGGCATGAATATGGCTGGATGTCTTCACAACAATTAAAACAATACGCGCGTGACGATGAAGCCTTGGGTTCCATACTTGAAGCGCTTAAGGAACTTGGATTATATGAAAGCACGCTCATTCTTATCACCGCAGATCACGGCGGGCATGACACCACACACGGCAGCAACATGCTCGAAGAT
>DYML01000036.1 GCA_020721605.1 Anaerolinea thermophila | reverse complement strand
GATCATGATCCTTGTGCAACTGCGCCCCGGGCTGGGTCAAATAAAGTGTAGACATGGGTTACTCCTTTTGGTGCTTAGTAATTAGTAATTAGGTAGACAACGGAACACACAACTCGCACTTCATCATTCTGCATTACGCATTCATCATTCCGCATTTATCGAATCACCGCACCCAGCCATTCCAACTGCTGGTCTGGCGACAAAATACCGGTCTTGGATGGATTGACCTTCAAATGCAGCCTGCTCAAAGAACGCAGCGCATCGTTATACGCCGCCTCAGCCTGATCCTGTGTCGGGCAGAGGATTACCCAATCATCGGCAAAGCGCGCCAGATGATGCCCCGCCGTAGACAGGCTGACATCAAACGGATGCAAATAAATATTTGCCAACAAGGGTGAAAGTGGACTACCCTGCAACACGCCCACTGGCGCGGGACCTGCTGTGCGATTCATAAAATACGCGGTTAACGCCGCTGCTGCCGCAATCCCTGCGAACCCGCCCACCGCCATTGCATTCTTCTTCAATAATCTTCTACCCACCGGCGACGAAACGGCTGCCGTCAAAGCAGTTCCGGCTTTTGCGAACAACCCCGCCGCACGGTTACGAATCAATCCCGCGCCAAACATGGCTCCGCTGGCGAGCGCCTGCCGAATGGCATTGCGCTTCATGTTGGCAACCAACGCATCCCGCTCAGGGTAGGCAGAGGCTGGGTTGGCAGGATCAACATCCGCCGCATAGGAAGCGGGGTCATCGTAATATCCGCCATAAGCTGCATACGGATTTGCGCGCTGCGCAAAAGATTCAAGCATCCAGTCAAATCCCTGTTTGGCATAGCTCTTCACATTCTCGACCCGCGTGGCAAATTGCATATCTTCATGTTGCGGCGGTCCCATTTGCATCACGCCCACGTCCAGCCAGGTTTGCAACAATGCAATCGCGCGCGCATCCTTGATCTTGTGTTTGAGAAAGCCAAGCAAAAGGTCATGGTCAAGCGTATCGAAACAAGCGGCGATATCTCCATCCACCACCCAGCCATTTTGTTGAGTGCGCAAAGTCTGTACATGCGCCACCGCCTGATTCAACGAGACGCCCGGACGATAGCCAAAACTGCACGGCAGAAATTCAGGCTCCCAAAGCGGCTCCAATACCTGCTGGGCGGCGCGTTGTGCCACACGATCACGCACCGAAAGAATAGCCAACACGCGCTGCTTGCCATTACTTTTTGGAATTGAAAAATAAGACGGCGGCGACGGCTGATACCTGCCCTTCACAAGCATGTCGCGCAAGACCTTAATTTGAGTGGTCAGGTCACGCTCAAATTCAGCCAATGAAACGCCATCGGGTCCCGAGGCGCGTTTGCGGCGATACTTGGGAATATTGCCGCGCACTGTTCGCCATGCCGAAAGTAAATTTTCGGGCGAGCTGATCAGTTCAAGAATTTTAGTTGTCATTTTTTCCTCTCGTTTTCTTTCATAGTTTTTTTGCGAAGTAGGTCACGCTTGCAGCGTGACTGTCGCGTTACAAACGCGACCTACTTATCCGAGTTGGGCAGTTCAGATTTGATAGCCAGCACCACATGCCCGCTATCCAAAAAGAAAACCCATTTGCAGGCTCGTCCGAAGGTCAAATCAATCAAGCGTCCCTCTTTGCGAGCCAGATTCACCGCGCGGCGGATTGGCGTCGAATCAAAACGTCCCACCGCCACCACCCGCTGACGCGATACGCTTCCACCGGGACCAACATCAAGTAATTCTTTCATTGGGTTCCTTCCCATCCGCGGCATCATTTGCCAGCGCATCCGCCAGACGATTCTTCTCACGCGGAATATGATGAAACGTGACCTTTTCAAATTGAACGACCAAGCCGCGCATCCGCATCTGTGCCTGACGCAGGGCGGGCGCATGAGCCGAGGCAATTCCCTGCATCTGATGCACCATCACCTGGCTGTCGCTATATAGTTTGAGCTCGCGCGGGGGATTTTGTAAAGCGCGAATATATTCCAGCGCCATAATTGCGGCTGCGTACTCGGCTTCATTGCAAGTCATACGTTTGTCACGCCTGCACCACCAATGAATAATCGCGCCTTTCTCATCGCGCACAATGGCGGCAAGCCCGCTCACCCCGCGCTCCAGCCTGGTTGCGCCGTCGGTATGGATAATATAAGTTTGGGGTCTGACAGAAAATATATTCATTTGCCTCCTTCCATATCATTGCCCTCGCAACGACATTTCCTCAGTCCGTCCGCGCTCGAAGACATGGCTCAATGCCGAAGCAGGGATCATCATTCGCACGCGGCTGCAAATGGCAATATAAGCATCATTGGTGGCAATCTCCTGCCATGCCTGCATGTCGCCCTTCAAGATGGAGAAAACAGATGAAGAGCGCGGGTTTTCACTCTGAAAGAACTGTATTTGATAGGACGAGCCGCTGCCGGTCTGATCAAAATTGGGACGCAACAAAGGGATGGCTCCCTGAGACAGCGCAGAAGCCAGGTCGTTGGGGCTGAGTCCGTTGCGGTGACGAAGAACCTCTTCCATATCCAAATCTTGCAAAGGCTGATAAACCTGTCCGCAAAACGCGCCCAGACGTTCTTCAAAAACTTTCGATCCAACCTTGTGCCACTCATCCAGAAACTTCCACTCATTTAGCAGAGCATGGCAAAATCCATCTTCCGGGCGTTTGCCGTAGTAATATGCCCAGGATAAAACCGTCTCATTCAATACCGATGGGCGAAACAAAGACGACGAAGAAATCAAGGAAGTCGTTTTCTCTGCAAAGCAAGTTTGCAATTTATCGAAAGTGGATTGCAGCCGTTTGAGCGACCTGATTTGTTTATCCAGCGCTGTCACCCAATCTTTGCACAGGTCGGTCAAATTTTGGCTTAAGGACTCCTCCATCCAAACCGCATATTTCTGTTCCAATAAAAAGACACTGGTTTGGCGCAAGTCAAGCAGGCTTTTCAATTCCCTGTGCAAAAAAATCAGGTTGAAAAGTTGAATGGCTGGTTTTCGCAAAAAAGCGGGCAGGCGAAAAATCCAACGCGGCGGTTTGGGAAGCAGGCTCATGGTTTTCTCCAATATCTCCAAACTGGTTTTTACTCGCGCCTCCCAATCCTGATTCAATGCTGATAAATCAGCAGGGATGGATTGTTCTGCAAGCAAAGTTCGACGAATCCGCTCCAGCGTTAATTTTGAGGCGCGCATTCCGCCAGGGTACAGGCGCGGTTGCTGTGGAAGCGATTGCGAGAACCTGGTTAATTGCTCCAGAAATTCCCGACCCAACTCCGCGACATTTTTATTCAACAAGTCACATTGCGCGGGCAGATGTTTTTCCTTGAAAAGAATGTCATAGGCTTGAATGGTCTTTACCCAATCTTCCATCGGCACATCCTCAAACCGCAGATCCGCAAAATGCAATTCAAGCCCCAGCCCGCCTGTGTGCGCGTGGAAAAGACTGTCGCGGCACAGGCGCATTGTCCAGGCTTGCTGGTTGGCATAATTTGCGGCAAACTCTCCCGCCAACTCCTCCACAGGCGCGGGGTCGGGAATAATCTGTGAGTGAAATTCAGACACAAGGATTTCAGATGCCAGCCGCATGGCGCAGACTTTTTGTAACTGCTCCACATCAAAGACCAAAACGGTGGCAGATGCGCCGCTGAAATAAGCGCTGTGTTCCTCCGCCTCGACCTGCGAAATTTGATGGGCGAGGTGTTGCGCCAGTCCGCCCGAAAGCAAAGCCAGCAGAAAATTTCCGAGAATGGTTTGCACTTCAAATCCATCATGCGCTTCCCAGACACCTTCCTTGAATCTGTCGAACAAATAGATTTGGGGCAGGTTGAAATTTTCACGACCATTCAAGAGACCGCGAATATCTTTCAAGGAAGCGTAAACATTTTCCTCCGCCAGCGGATTTTCATCAAAGACAGCGGTGTTCAATAACAAATGAACTTTCGCGTATGGCTCATCCGCCAGCAGGGATTCAATCAGCGGCAGGGTCACCAACAGCGCAGACGATTCGCCTTCGGCAAGATCGGCAACCAAAATCACATCCAGCGGCAAGGCAGTATTTCCTCCCAAGCCCACTTCGAGTAATTTTTCATGCGACCTTAATTCGTGCAACGCGGAACGAATGCCTGTTTTCAAGTTGTCTGTCAAACTGCTTGCTTGTTCATAAGCCTCTTTCCATAAAAGGTTTGATTTTGATTGCGCGGCTTTGCCGATGGGCAGCAATTCCGCCTCGCCTTTTTTGGAATGAGAGTTCAACGCCAGGAATTGGGTTGATGCCCTGCGGCGCGGGTCGCTCTGAAAAAAGATGCGTTCCACTTCGGCAATAGCAGAAGTCATGGATGTGTCGAGAATCAACACTAACGCGGGCGTGGAGAGCATGGATTGAGTTGTCATGTCAGTCTCCTTTCCTATAGTTTCCCAAGCTGCAACTGCTTCGCAAGCAGGGCGCGGATTTCATCGTCAAACTGTTTGCGCAAGTCGCCGTCGGGAGCCATGCGCGAAAGCGCCTGCTTGTGTTCGGCAATGCGTTCATCCAAAAGTCGAATCGCCGCCTGATTGCCCATGTTGACAATATCGCGCTCCACCAAACCTTCGGCGGTTCGCAAGAGATCGTCGCGCTGCACAAAAGCATCCTCGGCTTTCTCGCGTCCCTGATCCAAACGGTTCTCACGCTGCGGGCGGATGTTGCGGTTGGTGTATTCCTTTTCAGGGTCAAAGTAGTAGAAGCTGCCAATCTGGATCACATACCCAAAAGCCGCTGCGCTGGCAAAAATATGCCGCGCTTCCAGTTTTTCTTCAGGTATGACTTCATCTGCGAGAAAGGCTTCGGGGAAGATGTGCAGCGGGTCGAGTCCTTTGCGCTTCAAGTCGTAATAAACTTTGTAGTCCTGCATGTCGCGCAACAGAAAAGATGGCAGTCCATGTTGTACGCGGGCAAAGTCAATGCGATGTTTGAAGCCAGTGGATTTGACCTGATACTGCGGGTCATCGCGATACTTGGCTGGGATTAGGTCGCTGTTTTCATCTTCAACGCCGATCATGCTCTTGCCTTCCTGACCTTGAATGCCGCTGTTGGCGTCATATTGCCAGAAGGGATGGCAATAGCGCACCAGACGATTGAACTGCTCTTCAATTTTTTGCGTGGCATGACTGTTATAAAACTGCGACATGGCGCTCAACAGGGATGTGTTTTCCACTTCCTCAGCGAAATAAGTCCGCGCATGAGATTTCAAGCGTTCCGTCCACTCGCCTTCACTCCAACTGGAGAGGTGATCCAGATTCTCAACTTTGGCAGATTGCCCAAAGGAACGGTAGACCGCCACAGGGTTGAGCATAGCGGCGCGTGTCTGGTAGTAGGACTGGATAAAGTCCGCGCCCACGGCTTCCACGGTCAATTCGTAAATGCCATGATCTGCTGAGGAAGGCTTCAAACTGTTTTGCGCGCTTTCTTCAAGCCTTTCCATCACGCGTTCCAAGGACTGCTGAATGGCTGAGATCGTGGATTTAAGTTTGCGGGCATGGTCTCCCAATTGCTCGTACAAGTTCGCCGCCTGTCTTTGGGCCTGCAACTGCAACGCGCGCTGGTTGGTTTCGCCCATCCAACTCAAACAATCATTCCGCACGCGATTCAGTCCATCCTGCCAGGACTTATGAAAGAAGGTCTTTTGCGCCGAACGCACTGCATCGCCAGACATCGCGCGCAACCGCTCACGCGCTTTGAAATATTCCTGCTCCGCTTGTAACAGACTGGCTTCGTTTGTCCCTTGCTGGCTGAGTCGCGCTTTGAAGCCATACAATGAGCAGGTGGTTTCAGACACATTTTCCAGTGTGGTCAATTCGGTGGTGAGTTCATTCAATACAGATTGAGCAAAACGAGAGCCGCGCTCCATCACCATCACAAAGATTTCATCTTTCAAGGCGCGTTGCGAATGATTAAGAAGGTTGACCGCTTTTTCGCCAATTTTGTTTTTGAGGTACTCGCGATCTTTGCCGTTGCTCTCTTCCTGAGTTGCCAGCAGACGGCGCATTTCCTCCACATCCTCTGATTTGCGAATAGCGGGCACATTCAAACTGCCCACCTGCTGACCGTTCAATAAATCTTCAAGGATATGTTCGTCACGGAATCGCAGCCGCCCCATCAGCGCAGAGGCGGCTTCTTCCACTTCCTTGCGGTCAGGGTTTGCAAGGCAGGCATCGCGGATCATCAACTTGCCCAGCCGCGCGCTGGAATATCCCAAAATCTTTTCAACAGGGTAGACCAATGAAGCCGCCGCCATCGAACTGAACGAGCGCCGCCGTCCCTGGAATTCTTCAAGCAGGACGCTGACGTTGGCATTGAATCCGCGAATGGCTCCGCCAATGGATGACCCCGTGTCGAGGAAGATGGCGGAGGCAATCATGTTGAAAACATCATCCTCAGAGTTGAGCCGATTCCCCGTCTGGTTTCCAATCTCAACTACAAAGTTCATATCAAAAGGCGGCGTCTGAATATTTAACGGCGCGCCTTCTGGATACGCCACATTCCAATGCGGATTTTCAATCAGGTAATTACATTCCTTGAACCACGCATAAGTATTCGCGCGGATTCGTTCGCGTTGCGTGGGCGTTTCATTTTTGATCGCCTTGTCCATGATGGATGGCAGCAATGCAACCGACATAACCGTGGGGTTTGCTTCGCGCAACAAATGACGACAAAGATAGGCAATGTCAAAGGTCATGGAACTGCCCGTCCCGCCGCAGGTGGAAAATAGGATGACCACGCGCACACTGCCGCGCTCTACTACAAACCGCACGCCGTCGTTGGTCATGCGTTCGGTTGCGTCAATGTTCTCAATTTGCTGCACAGACTCGCAAGCCAGACGTAATTTATCAATGAAGGCTGGTCCCGAGTTGCGGTCATTGAACATTCGGAACAGGGATAACCTGCCCACCGGGCGCATCTGTCCCGCGCCGCGATTAATGAAGCCCGCCTTCAAACGGGATTCGCGGGGCCACCAATTGCGAATGGTGGGAAAGTTATTAATGTTAGCCAGCACGGCATCGCCATTGAAACCAGTCAATTCGGCGCGTTCGACAGGCACGAACCAGGACGAAATGTTAGGATCAACCGTGCTATCAGCGTCCACCCATAAAAAGCGCAGGATCGGCACATCGCCATACGCTTTGCGTAACAATTCTTTCAAGCGCCAGCCGATCTGCGCCGAACTGGTTCCCAGAAAAACAAACAAGGTGGGTTCAAAACGGATTTCGGTTTGCATCTCTTCTTCTCCTTTTATTCACCGCTATCGCTCAAAAATTGAAATTCATGCGCACCCATACGAAAGGTCTCGCCGTGCCGCAACACAAAACGGACACTCTGCTGGCTGTATCCTTTTCGCACTTCGGCAATCGGCTCCAGAACCATCTCCACGCCATCGGGCGTTTTCTGCGTCAATATCCGCGCGTGTTCAGCGGCAAGTTCTGAATGCGGAATCATCACATCACAAGCCGCGCCATTCCCGATCAGCAGGGATTCTTTTCCAAAGGCGGTCAGGTCGATCTCGGTTGCCAGCGCAGGGTTTCCCCCGATCTTCCAATGACGCAAGGTTCCGCGCACTGGAGGAGGAAGGTTGGCTTTTCTTTTGTGTTGGATGAATACCGCTCCCTTAGGAACGGGAAATATTTTTTCATCATCTCACTCTTTTTTATCCTCTGTAATGCAAGAGCAGGATGTCGCCGTTTTGTTAAATAAAAAAGGCAGCCATTTTTCAGGCTGCCTTTTTATAAACAAATAAACCACTAAGCAGTTTTTATATTGAGAAAGAAGGGTTGCAAAATTTTATTTGGCACCTCGATTTCAGTAATGATCAATGGCAGATATTTTGCCAGGTCTCTTGCTGGGAGCAGTCCTGCTTCCAATACTAATAGTTCCTCCACGGAACAACCTATCCTTTGCGCGAACTGTGAACGCGAGATGTGTTTGCGTCTTCGCAATATGCCAATGGTCATGCCTAACATCTCCAGAGGCGTGGGTTCGGCTTCAATCGGTGAAGATTCCATCCCCTGTTGGCGGATCATTTGCGCGGCACGCCATAATGTTTCCGCCGGGAGAAAATTTTCTCTATTCTTTTTATCCGAACTGGCATTTATTTTTTTCAAATGGAAACTACCTCCTTTGGTAAATTCAAAAGAATTGCACTGCCACCACCTCCTTGTGTATTTAACTTCTTGAAAAGCAAAATCCCCCCAGGCTGGATAATTTTGACGTTACCCAGCCTGGGCTGCCCAACATAAATAAAATCCATCTCACGCATGGTTAATCCTGCCTGTACAAAAACCTTTAGCGCCTGGAAGGATCCACCCCAATGGCTTTGCGAATTTTCCCGACCAACCCATCGATGATCTGCTTGGCTCTGGGTTTGGTCCTGCCGATCTCATGCCCAATTTCTTCAAAGGTGAGTTCGTCTTCAAATCTCAGAATTAACATGTTTCGCTCCTCAACTGTCAGGCGCTGGAAACTGGTGGAAATTTCTTTCATGGATATTGATCTTTCAGCGCGTTCCTCGACAGTACGCCTGCCCTCCTGAATTAAGCCGAAGGTGCGGCGGCTTCCATCAGGGACGGCAGAGTTTCGCTCTGACTGGGTTCCATCTCCAGGATCGTCAATCGTGTTCAATAACCATTTGCTCATATTGATCGTTTTGATCGCTTCACTGTTAGCGATTTTGTACATCCAATTTCTGGCGCTGGCTTCGCTATGCAGTCCTTTATAGCTGGATGCATAGCGCTCTATAATAATGAAGGTATTCTGCACAATATCTTCGGCGTCCTCCTTGGTTAATGATCTTCGATAGTTCCACATCAATTTATCGCACAGCGGCTGGCGCATTCTTTCGTACAGGACTTCGTACGCTGTGGGGTTATCGCCGTTGCCAATCATTTTGATCAATTCATGCAGGCTGCAATTCTCTGTCACGGGAACCTCCTTGTTGTGTTCTTTAGGACACCTCCCGGAGGGAAGCAGCCAACCGACGGTCCATTTTCAGGGTCATAAGAAAACCTCCTTTACAATTTTTTTTGCTCTATAGTTATAGAGCGCGATCAACGGAAAAAGTAAAGCGAAATTTCAAAATTGATAATAAAAATGGCTCTTCTAATTAATTAGAAGAGCCATTTTGCGACAAAAAGTAAAGTCTGCCGTGATGATCGGAGTGAGGGATGCCGGAGTTTCCAGAAGAGCTTTCGCATGAGCAATATTCCTGCTGTATTATTACACTTCAAAGTGCGGGAATTCAAGCGTTATTTTTGAGATTCTGTTGGCACGAAAGTCCTATGCCACATACCAGCGTACAAATTAGTAATATAATTCCCTTGATTTTTACATGACAAGAGTTCTATAATGAAGGCGTTGTTTACCGTATCGTAAACCCCAGTTGGGGAATAGCCTTTCGTTCAATATTCAGCAAAGAAAGTGGGAGTAATATGAAGATATCGAAAGTTCACACGATTTTGCTCATTGCCATACTTCTATTTGGGGGAGTTGTGTTTTCGTCTGTCTTGCGTCCAGTCTCCGCGCAAACGGCGCAGCCAACAGATACGCCATCCATCCCCCCACCTAACCCAACAACCAGCGCGACCCAAACCACGTTAACTGTCCAACAAACTGATCTTAAGAATTTAGAAGACCAGTTAGCTATTGAGACAGCATATCGCGAACTTCTTGCAAAAGAAATGGAATGGAATTGGGGACTTGGCGGCGCGGTTATTGGGTCAATAATCACCATTCTTTCCTGGATGGGTATTAATAGCATCACAAGCGCAAAGAAAAGTATGGAAAAGGCGGAAAAAGATTTTGCCAAACAAGTGAAGGAAATTGAAGAGAAGTGGGAAAGCCATATTGCCAGACAGGAAGACAAATGGGAATCTCAGTCAAAGAAAAACTTAAATAAGCTATTGGAAAAATATGACCTTGCTAACCTGCCAATTTATATTCCCAAGGAAACTGGCGATATACGCCGTAGGTTGGAATTAAGTGGACTTGGGCATAAGGAATATCAAGCCTTCCAAGACGTTGTTAATTTGACTGGGGTAATCGTTGTAAAGTTTAATGACACCATGAACCAAAAGGCTTTTCGGGATTTGATGGTGCTCAATCGTCCAAATCCACAAAAGACCGCCATCGTTATTTATTCAAAATTAGTCGAAGACGAAACCCGTGATTGTTTTGAAAATCTTGTAATTGGAAACTTTCCAGCCACTGTAGTCAGCAATATACTTGCGGTAGGACGAGGTCTGGAAATTGAAGAAATCGAAAAGGAGGATTCATGACCCAATACACACTCACCCTGCTCGACACCACCGGCATTCAAGATTACATCTTCGCCAGCAATCGCCTGCAGGAGAACATCGGCGCATCGGAGATTGTCTTCCGCGCCACCACGCTTTGGGCGTTCAAGGCGCTGGATGAGGCAGTCGAAGGAAAGCACAACATCAAAAACGGGGGAAGTCTGGATTGGGATTTTGACAAAGACAAACACATCGAAAAAAATGAAGATATCCAAGCCGAAGTCATCCAAGCGGCAGGCGGCAACACCGTCGTTCTCTTTCGGGAAAAAGCCGCCTCGCGCAAATTTGTCGAAAAACTCACTTTCCATATTTTGAAGGAAGCCCCTGGCTTAACCATCCTTGCCCAGCACAACGACAAGTTTGAGTTTGGGGAAAAAGAGGCGCGCCTGCATGCTGCGCTCAAGACCCTGCGCGAAGATAAAATGAAGGAACACAAACTCTCGCGGCGCGGCTCTTCTCCCCTGCTTGGCTTGGGTGTCACCGCCATCTGCGATTCGACTGGACTGCCTGCCATCACCACCCTGGGCGGAAAATGGCAGGGACAGCCGCTCGGTCTGCGGGGAGAGGACGACAGCCGCCTAATCTCTGCCGAAGCCGCCGCCAAACGCGGCTGGCGCAAACATGCCAACGAACACCTAAACCGTATCCTCAAAAATGCGGCGGATGGTTTCACCTTCCCCTACAATCTCGACAAATTGGGACGCAACAAAGGTGAAGAGAGTTACGTCGCCGTCATTCATGCCGATGGCAACCGCATGGGAGAGCGCGTCCGCGCAATTGGCGAACAGGCAACAGATGACCGCGACTTCATCAAAAAACTGCGCGACTTCTCCAGGAAGATTGACATCATCAGCCGTTCTGCGCTGGAAGTTGTGGTTGGCTTGGTAGTGCAGGCGGTTAACCATGACGATATTCCCTTTGTCGAAGATTTGGATGAAGACGGCGAAGAAATCGCCCGCAAATACCTGCCCTTCCGCCCGCTGGTCTTCGGCGGCGACGATGTGACATTTGTTTGCAGCGGGTTGATTGGCGTCTCGCTTGCCGTTGCCTACATCGAAGCCTTTGAAAACGCGGCAAAAACTCAGAAAGTGGAAGATTTCCACGCCAGCGCGGGAATCTCCATCGTCAAAATGCACTACCCCTTTGCGCGCGCCTACAAACTTGCAGAAGAATTAACCGCCAGCGCCAAAACCCTCAACCGCGACCCCAAACCTGATTGCTCTGCAATTGACTGGCACTTTGCCCAAAGCGGTCTCAGCGGCTCGTTGGAAATGATCCGCCACAAGGAATACACGCTCGCAGACAAACAATCCAAGTTGAACCTGCGCCCGTTGCCGCTTTCTGCTGGCACAAAATCATGGCAGACGGTCAAAGGTATCATGTCCACCTTCAACAAAGAATGGGCAGACAAACACAACAAGGTCATCGCCCTGCGCGAAGTCTTGCGAAAAGGCAACGGGCATTTCGTGCATGATTATCTGCAAGACTTCGACTTGCTCAAAAAGAAACTGCCTGAAATTAAAGGAATTGGCGAAGAGATACAAACAACGGGCTGGCAAGGCAATCAATGCTACTACTTCGACGCCATCGAACTGCTCGACCATTATGTGGCTCTGGATTAGGAGGCAATATCATGACCCCCACGAAAATCAAAATTACCCTCAAAAGCGCGGCGACCTTCGGCAGTGGCAGCGGCGTGCCTGGTCTGGTGGATCGAGAAATCGAACACGACCCCCAGGGCTTTCCCTTCCTGCGCGGCAAGACCCTCAAAGGCTTGCTGGCTGAATCCGCTGAGAATGTAGTCTTTGCTTTGAAGCAAATCCAAGAAAACGAACAGACGAAAAATGATGTCAACTGGGACGAGGTAAAAGAGCAAATCTTCGGCAAAGGCGGGCGCGGAACTGACGAGCGCGGCAGCCTGCACATTGGCGACGCCCAACTCTCTGCCGATTTACGCGCCACCGCCCAGGGCTGGTCAAAAGAAGATGTCTTGTACAGCCTAACCGGCATCCGCCGCCAAACTGCCATCAACGAAGACGGCGCGCCTGACCACGCCAGCCTGCGCTCAATGCGCGTGCTCCTGCCCGGCGTAGAACTTGAAGCGCCCATCACCTTCGACAAGCCGCTTGCCCCCGAACAGATTCACCTGCTGACCGCAGCCGTACTCGACTTGCGCCGCGCAGGCACGGGTCGCAACCGTGGTCGCGGCTGGCTCAAAGCCGAGTTGATGGATGAAAAATCCATGCAAAAACTATTCGAAGAATTCGAGGGAGCCATCTAACATGAATGGATTCACCTACACCCTCACGCTTCAAGAACCCGTGCTGGCAAATAGCCTAAGCGGAGACCCCAACAGCGCCAACAGCCTGTTCTACATCCCCGGCGGGCTGGTGCGCGGCGCGGCAATCAACGCCTATGACGGCGCAAAAGACGCCAACCATGAAGACTTCCGCCGCTTATTTCTGGATGGCAGAACACGCTTTCTGAACGCCTACCCGCTTTCAGAAAATGAGCGCGCCCTGCCTACCCCGCTCCAATACAAGAAGCCCAAATATTTCAGCGGCAGCGATTTCTCCTCTCTCACTCTCGCCGCAATCCAAGCCCTCGAAGAAGCCTGGCAAGTCAACGTCCACACCCAGCGCGACGCCGAGTTGGGTCACGCCACCGAAAAAGAAGGCGCAATCTATCGCTACATTGCCCTGCCTGCGGGCTTGATTCTCGAAGGCGCGGTGCTGGCAGAAGATGAAATAATCGACACAAAGAAATTCCAAGAACTGCAAGCCTCGTTGAATAAAAAGACCATCCTGCTCGGCAAGGCACGCACAGCAGGCTACGGCAAGGTTTGGATTGAAACAACAACATTGAAACTCAATGAAGGCGGAGAATTGCCCACTGCAAAAGTGGACAGTTTCACCCTGACCCTGCTCAGCCCCGCCATTGTTCGAGACGAAAACGGACAGCCCGCGCTGGATATTTCCACTGCACTAAAAGCGCGGCTTGGCATAAAAGAAAATGAAAAACTTGAAATCACAAAAACCTGCCAACGCGCCGAAGTCGTGGGCGGATTTAATCGCACCTGGGGCTTGCCGCTTCCTCAAGTTACCGCCATTGCTGCTGGAAGTTTCTTTCAAATCAAAGCCGATGTCGAAGCGAAACAACTGGCTGCCTTGCAGGAAACAGGAATCGGGGAGCGCCGCGCCGAAGGTTTTGGTAGAGTGGCGGTCAATCTGTCTCCCCTGCCAATCATCGAAAAAGATGAGCAATGGCTCAAACCTATCTCGGCAAAAATAGCTGAACCTGCCAAATCAACAGGACTGGCAGAAAACGAGACTGCCAAATTGATGGTCACACGGCTGACGCGAAAGGGACTCGACGAGAAGGTTGTCCACGCCGCGCGGGAAATGACAGCCGAATACCCAAAGGGAAAAATCCCCAACAGCCAACTTTCGCGCTGGCGGGTGGTGGTACGCACTGCGCTCGATAAAAAAGATATAAAAGATCTGCTCAAATTTCTCGACGAGAGCAAGGGCAAGACCGGCTGGAAGAAGATGGAGAAGGCAAGGGTCAAAATCAATGGGCAAGAACATCCGCAGCGGCTGACAGAGTGGATGGAAGAATGGCTCAAAAAACCTGCAAAGTTGCAGGATGTTTTAAAGCCTCAACTAGATCGATTCGTGCTTGGGGAAAATTCCTTCAAGATAGACGACAAACTGAACCTCGAATATCGCCTACGCCTGCTCGATGCAGTCCTAGCGGTCATGGGAAAGAAGAACGGAGGCAGCAATGACTAAGCGTACCGAACATCGCTCCATTCTTGAACGCTGGGTTATTCAAGGCACGCTTGTTTTGGAGACCCCCGCGCACTTCGGCAACGGCGACGCTGACCCCCTGACCGATATGCCTCTTTTGGTGGATGAAGTTGAAGGCAGCCCGCTTTTGCCTGGCGCCTCGATTGCGGGTGCGCTCCGCAACTATTTGCGTGAACGGGAATACGGCTACGGCAAGGCGGAAACCAAAAATTCAAAAACCGCCATGCTCTTCGGCAGTTCCCGTGTAGACGAGGACGGCAAACAAAGCCCGCTGATCATTGACGATGCGCGGGGAACCTCGGCTGGCTTCGAACTCCGCGACGGCGTGGCAATTGACCCCGAAACCCGCACCGCAGCCGATGATAAAAAATTCGACATGCAGTTGCTTGCCGCTGGCAGTACCTTCAACCTGCGCTTCGAATTGGTCGTCAGCAAGGACTTGCGGGAGTCGCAGAAATTGCGCGACGCCTTGTACACTGCCTTGCGCGGCTTGGAACAGGGCGAAATCACCCTCGGCGCGCGCAAACGCCGCGGCTTTGGGCAGGTTACGGTCAAGGATTGGCAGGTTTTCAAGTTTGATTTGCAGACAAAAGAAGGCTTGGTTAATTGGCTGGGTTTTGACCAGGGATTGAAAACGCCAACGACTGAAAAGGGCAACGACCTTGCCGCCAAATTGGACGCTTCTTTACAAAAAGAAGATGAGCGTTCATTTGCCCATCTCACCGCCCATTTTGCCATTGACGGGACTCTGCTCATCCGCTCCGGTTTTGGCGAAACCGGCAACAGCCCAGACACAGTTCACCTCCGCTCGGCGCGTCCCATGAAAAATAAACCGAATGAGCAGGAAAATGTCCCTGTTATTCCTGGCACAAGTCTGGCGGGCGTTCTGCGCCAGCGCGCCTTGAAGATTGTGCGAACAATTGCGCCGGACGTGCAGGCGCAAGATGAAAAGGGCAAATTATTGTTCAAACTGAACAAAGATAAACAGGAAGTTCCCTTGTTGAAAGCCGAAGTATTTATCAATAAAATGTTTGGACCCGCCGAAATTAAAGCGGGCGAAAAACACGCCAAAGCCAGCCGCGTGAGTATCAAGGAAACTGAAATCAAAGACTCCACTCAATTAGTGATGACCCGAGTCAAAATTGACCGCTTCACCGGCGGCGCATATGAGTCCGCCCTGTTCAGCGAACAACCCGAAATTGGCAAGCCCGGTACTCACAGCGTCACGCTGGATTTGACGCTTAGAGAAAAAGCCAAATTAGGTGAAGGCGCTACAAAAGAAGAACAGGAACAAGCGAAAAAGGAATTTCAATCTGAACTTGGCTTACTGCTGCTCCTGCTCAAAGACCTGTGGACAGGCGACCTGCCCATCGGCGGCGAGTCGAGCGTTGGGCGTGGCAGGCTGAACGGAATCTATGCAGAATTAGAATCCCCTCAAGGCAAGTGGACGTTCCGCGCAAAGGGTGAGCAGGTCGAAGTTACACCGAACACCGATGAACCTGAAAAATGGGTCGAAGCCTTCAATGATGAAGTTCAGAAAAATCAGGTGAGCCATGTCTAAAACACCAATTCTTCCTGCTCCCACGAATGAAAACATCCGCGAATGGATTGCCGGACAAATGAAAGAAAACAATCTCACATTCCTGCTGGCATTTGCCGATGACGGCGTGATCTGGGGGCGAATGGACAACGACTCCCTTGTCATTGCGCATGAAACCACCCAAAAGGAAGAAAGAAAAAAATATACCGAATTGCACGGCAAGACTCTCCAACAGGCGTATGCCTTCAGTGACAAGATGGAAGTCCGCCTCTTCCGCGATGAGATGGAAAAATGGAAAGCCTTGAAAATCGAGGATGAAGGCGAAACCATCATCACTGAAAGCCAGGTGCTTTGGGGCGATAAACTCGATGAGGATGAATACCAGCCCACCGGCACAGGCTTTATGAGACTGCTGGCAGAACGAAAAGGCATTCCCCCGCAAATCATCCCTTGGGACAAAAAAGATTTTGGCAAGGAAAAATGTGTCCGTCTGGAAGTACGTCACACAGTCAAGTATAACGATGACGGCGAAGCCTATGTTGAACTCAGCCGCCTAGCTGGGCTGACCGTTGGTGAAAAGAAAAAGAATTTGGAGGTGGCAAAATGACTATTCCCATACACTCAAACCAAATAGATGAAGAGCGCAAGGCTGTTGCGCCATATAACTTTGTTCCCTTACCAGAGAAAATGGTTGAAGCGAAAACCCCGCCGCCACAAGATATTTTCCACTCAGACCTCTTAACTGGATCGATTGATATTGAGATTGAGTCCTGCTCCCCAGTCTATATTCGTGGGATGTATACTACTGAGCAGTATGAACGTTTGGGAAATAAAAAGTCTGGCGACCACCTTGCCCCAGAAGAAAAACTGAAGCGTGAAATCGAGCGCGCACCGTTTTATACGGTTCATCAACAGCCCGTGTTGCCCGGCAGCAGCCTGCGTGGAATGTTGCGTGAATTGGTGGAAATTGTCAGCAGCGGCAGGATGCGCTGGGTAAGCAAAAGCCCTACCTTTACCTATCGAGCTGTTGCCGATAAAAGCGACGATCCACTTAAGAGGAAATACAAAGACATTATTGGCAACATGGCGGGCAATGTGCGCGCAGGCTATCTTGTTTTTGAACATGGTTCATGGTACATCCAACCTGCCCAGACTACAGATAAGGCATGGTTTGGAAGCAAGAAGCATTTTTTAAAAGTATACGAAGAAGATATTGATATTAGCAGTTTTATCAAGATGTCTGATCTATCCAAATATCGTCCGCAGGTAATTGAGGTGAGTTTTCAACAAAATGGATGGGTAAAAAAAAGAAATGACTTAGTCCAAAAAGTCAAAACGCATAATGCAAAAATATCCGATCCAAATAAGCATTGGAATGAAAAAAGAGCCTGCTATATTGTAAAATCAAAATCTGAAAAATTGTCCTATGAAGGCTGGCTTATTACATCCGGCAATATGCAAGAAACTGGAATTGGGACACCAAACCGATTCAACCATTATATTTTTCCGCCTGCGGATGAAAAAACAACACGCCTACCTGTTCCAGAACAGGTTATTGAGGATTACCGCGCAGGGTTGACCCCTTATCAATTAGAAGAGTTAACTGACTGGCGAGATGGTATCCACGATGAAAGTTGGGGCTGTCTGGGACATGGCAAGCCAGTGTTTTATATTCCAAGTGAGGATAAATCTAAAACAGTTCAATACTTTGGACATAACCCCAACTTCAGAATTCCTGTAATGCTGGATGGAGAAAACCGCGCCGCTAATCCTTTGGATTTTGTTCCCGACTTCCTCCGTAATAACCCCAACCCTGATATGGCGGATGCAATCTTTGGGTGGACTGAGGAATGGGAAGAGAAAAATATTGATGGACAAACGATCAGAAAACAAATTGGACCCGCCAAACAACGCGCCGGGCGTGTATTTTTTAGTGACGCTATGTATGTGGATAACGCTAATGGAATTTGGTACAACAACGGTGAGCCAATTACACCAAAAATCCTGTCCAGTCCCAAGCCAACTACATTCCAACACTATCTGATTCAAGACAAAGAGCATGACCCAAACAAAAAAGAATCCCTTGCACATTACGGAACACCTCCATCTCAAACCGGCATTCGCGGCTACAAGTTTTACTGGCATAAAGGAAGCGACCCCAAAATTAAATATGAAGCCAAAGATCCAAGCAAGAAACTCCCGGAAAATGTTCTAACGCGAATTACTCCCATTAAGAGTGGAGTTCGTTTCACTTCCAAAATTCATTTTGAAAATTTACGTCCGGAAGAATTAGGGGTGTTGTGTTGGGTTCTAAAGATACAAGGAGAATCCGGAAAAACTTATAGGCACAAGATTGGAATGGGCAAGCCCTTGGGGATGGGCGCAATAAAAATTACTTTGAACAACCTTTACTTATCTTTGCGGAAAGATGAAAGCGAGAAAACTCGTGGTCGCTACGCTAAATTATTAGATGGTAATACATGGTTTACCCCTGCGGATTCGGCGAAAATGCCTGAAGGCTACATTCTCGACTTCGAGAATTTCATGCGTGAGCATAAAGTGCTTAGCGAGGGACAAAAACTATCTGGCAATACGCGAATTCAAGAGTTGCTGGAACTCCTTCGATGGCACGGAGATACTGTTGAGGATAAAGTTATTGAGATCACACGTTACATGGAGATTGAAAAAGAAGAATATAAAGACCGTCCTGTCTTGCCTACTCCCAAGAAAGTCTTTGGCTGGTTCAAAGAACAAACAGATGCTAAGAAAATGGCGGCAGAATACAGAAAACGAGCAGAAAACCCCATACTAGCCACTCAAACAAAAGGCAGTGAGTTGAAAGAAGGAGACAAAATCAAGTGTATTGTTGCATATGTGGAGGACTTGGGCAAAGGGAATGTGCATTTAAATAATGAAAAATATGGAAAGGATGTTGATTTCATTTTGCCTGTTGAAGAACGAGATAAATTACATCGATATATACCAAATAAATTATCACCTCAATTAGAAATTGTGAAAGTAGAAAGTAACAAAAATGATTCGACAAAGTGGATTGTATATTGTAGAGAATCATAATTTTAAATGATGCTCCGCTCCCTCCTGATCTCCCTCACCGCTGAATCCTCGTACCCCATCCTGGGTCCGCTGGGACGTCCTGCCCAAGCCTGGTTCTTGGGACAGTTGACTCGTTCCCACGCATCACTTGCCAGCCGCTTACACGACGAGCAGGGATTGAAGCCATACACGGTTTCAACCCTGCTCGATGAACGCGGACGTCCTCTGCGTGCAGGAGGTTGGCTAGAACCGGGGCAGCCTTGTTTCCTTCGCATCACCAGCCTGAACGAAGAACTTTCAGAGGCGTTGGAAAAAAAGATTATCCGCCACTCACGAAGCGCAAACCAGTTGACGCTCTATAAAATGGACTTTCGCGTGGATGAGGTTTTCTCCACTCGTTCGCAACATGAATTGGCTGGCGAATCCTCCTTCTCGGAAATCGCCCAAGACATAGCAATGGTTGATTCAAAAACTCGTGTTCGCATGGAATTTACCAGCCCGACCGCCTTCCGAAACAATGGACTGGATATCTGCGTGCCTTCGTCGGGACAAATTTTTAGAAGCCTGTGGGAAAAGTGGAATGCCTTCGCCCCAGAGCCGATGCAAGTCCATGAATTTTGGCCGCAATTTGCAAATGACTGCATCCTTGTTGATGAATTGACCGCTGTGAACACAACCCATTGGGAATTTGCCGAAGGTTCACGCGGAGCAGCAACAGGATTCACGGGAACAGTTGGCTTTTCCTTATCGCCAAAGAGCAAGGTCAAAAAAGACTGGCAACAATATTGGGATGGCGCTGCCACCGTGATGCAATCCCTTGCAAACTTTTCCTTTTATTGTGGAGTGGGTCATCACACCACAATTGGCATGGGACAGTCGAGAGTCTTGTCGCAAATATCGCATGTAAAGCGGTGAGATGGAAATCCTATACTACTTGCTCGTCCGCTAGATTTTTGACAGGAATTTCACCAGTCCTTGACCGATATTTTTCAACAAGATTTATAAAACAAGGCTGTATTTGTCCCAACTGTAATAAAACGTACCAAATATTTTTTGGCATCTTTCCTGTCTTCGCACAGAATGACCAAGCAGCAACAAAAAAGTCCTAAAATGGCTCAAAATTCAATTTATCATCCATACGGAACATAATTACATCGGTACGCGCCACCAGCCATTGGCGATACTCGCGCGCATCGGTTGGGGTCAATTTTTTGTCGGTGAGTTTTTCGCCGTTACTTTGCTGGAACCAGCGCGCAAAAGATTCCAAATCGCAAAGATAGCCCTGGATGGTCTTTGGGGCGCGGTCTTGCTGTTGGAGATATGCAATAAATTTTTCAGTAAGCACATCCATGAAACAATTATACAAGCCTAATCGCCTTATATTGCGAAATTTTCAATGGATAAACTCCTAAAAAGAACCAGTTATCGTTCTTCAAGCGCCCCTCTACGCACGACAAGGACACTTATCTTGCGTAGAGGGGTCCCCGTTTCCAGATTGCCTTGTCGCTGACGCCAAACGTAGCCGCGAACTGCCGCGCTGGAGTATCCCAAGCCAACACCCGCAGGTCATCGGCTGTAACCTCAAATTTCTGCCGTAGGATTATGCTGCATTCAACCGAACAAGTTGATCTCCGTGCGGCATGGGAGGAACTTACAGTAAACGGTGTGTTGCACACACGACAGCGCAAATCTGTTTTAGGGGGGGCGCATCGTTGCCCGGGTGACGCTCATTGCCCGCCTCTGTATGTCGTGAACAATGGACGGTCTAAATACGCACCTGCGATCACGCCCTTTTTTGCCATACGCAGCAAAGTTTTTGCCGTCCGTTTCCCAAAGGCAACAAAAGCGCTCGGCGCGCCCGAAGAGCCTTCTGCGGGTGTTCCATCCGGGTGGCAGAAGGCGATCCGTCCTTTGGAAAAGAGAATCCCGCTCGCATTTGGAAAGATTAGGGTTTGCCAAACTTCCGTCTCCAGACGGGCAAACCAGCACAGGCACGCGTTTCTGCGGAGCAAACAATTGCTCGATCGCTTCTTGTGTTTTGGGTTGGTTGTCTTCGACAATCCAAAGATAATTGCCTTCAGCGTTGATAATTTGGCTCGACAGCCCTCTTTGAGTATGCATGGCGCCGCCTACCACCAACCCAAATCGGTCTTTCTCTGTGATTGTGCCACTTGAGAAAGCCATAGGTGGGGTGAAAATTTGCCCCTGACAAAATAGATCATAATGGTATAATGCAGTCCATTCGGGGTGTGGCTCAGCCCGGTAGAGCGCACGGTTCGGGTCCGTGAGGTCGAGCGTTCAAATCGCTCCACCCCGACTAAAGACAACCAAAGGGCGCATAGATACCCGATTGTTCAAGTCTATGCTCCCTCTGGTCGTCAAAATCAAGATAAAAAGAGAACCAAAGACCGCAAAACATGGGTCGCTTAGTGAATAAAAAAAGCCATTTTCTGATTATCGGACACTTTTTCTGATTATCGAACAACCTTTTTGACCACTAGGAGACGCACGGATATGAAACCACTCAAACTATCGCAAATCATCACGGGCTATATGATCAACACACGCCCACCAGCTTTCTTCCCATACCATTTCAGACTACAAAAACATACTTAAGAAGTTTTCCACCTTTCTGGAAAAGACTATCTGATCACGGAGATCACCTCCACGCATATCGGATTGTTTTTGGGCGGACAGCCAGGACTCAAAAAGAAAACCACTCTTAATTATCACACTGGCTTGTCTGCCTTGTGGAATTGGGCTGTCGAAGAGGAGATTATCGAGGAGAATGTCGTCAGGCGTATCAAGCCGCCAAAACCTGAAAAGCGAGTGATAACCCCATATACCTACAAAGAAATAAAACTGATGCTTGCCAGCATGTGGCGCTCCAAAATCTCGTGGGCAATGGCGCGTTGCTCCTCGCTCATTTCCCCGTTGATGGCATACCCGTCCGCCGAAACATAACAGACGTTGGTAATGCCAGCGGCGTTGAGTTCCTCTTGCGCATTCATTATGACGTATCTCCTACCCGCTCAACGACCACGCCGCCAAACCAACCTGCCGTGACCGTGCCAGATAACTGCAAGGTGAAATGAACCACAATCTGCGCGTCCTCGTCTTCAGTGCCATTAACATATAAACGTGACGTAAAATTCCGCGTTACGATTGATATATGCGCTAATCCAACCACCGACCATCGTAACTGACACCCGCCTGCCGCAAAAAAGCCAGCGGGAAGCGTCACCTCAAAAATTATCGCCTCACCGCTGATTAAGATTGTGGCACTTTCGGATTTGGCATATAGCACGTATCTATGAGAATTATCATCTACATATTTTTTTGTTGCTGGTTCGTAGTCTGCATCTGGCGTAAATGGTATCGTGTTGTTTAATTCAAGCACGTTTAACTTCAGCGCCAGTGCGGATAAATCCTGATCGCCTGTGTTCGTGCCCGCAAAACGCAGGTCTATGATGTCGGTTGCGTTTTTTGTCTTCAAAACGCGCACCTGCCCAGCATAAAGTTTTACAGCAAATAATGGCTTGTTGCCCGGCGTGAGAGATGGGATGTCCTCGTAGGTCAGAACCTCGCGAGGACGCGCTCCAGTTTGGCTTGCTGTTCGGGTAAAAATGTCACCTTTGCAGTTTGCTTGCCTTTGTCCTCTCCATTATTTTCCGATTCGATGGATTGAGCATGGTCTATTGCCCGCCATTCAAATCCCACGGCTTGGGCGGTTGATCAACGAAAAAGACCTGGCTGAGTTTATGCAGAAGGAACGCCCCACGGGCTATCCTAAGGGCAAGCCGAGAAAATAGACTTAAATTGCAACCGCAAACCTGAGGGGGGCAGGCTTGCGGTTGCAGTTCGAATTATACGCAAATGCGGCAGGTTG
>DYML01000035.1 GCA_020721605.1 Anaerolinea thermophila | reverse complement strand
CAACGCGGTCAGGCTGTTGATTTGGTTAAAGACATCCTGCGAGATATTCAATTGGGAAGCGCTGTAATTTACCAACAGAGAAAGGGCGCTAAACACTCCTGTAACAAGGGCGGCAGCGCCAAAATAAGTGGTCTTTGCAGGGAGATCAGGCATGTTGTGATTTGCCCTCCGCAAACAAAAACTTGCTCACCATCCACACCGCCCCGCCAAAGGCAAGTCCCAAAATGCCTGTAATTCCTGGCAGAACCCACATCAACATATTGCTGCTCGCGGATTTGATCCGCGCGTCCAGCGGATGTTCGGGGTCGTAGCGGACTGTGATCTCATCCCCTTTTTCGTAGTAGGGTGAGCCGCTGCCTTCGCTGATTTGCACCGAACGCCTGCGCCCATCATTTGCCGTAAATTCGATCACCGGATAATAAAAATCGCGGACAATGTCATTCTTTTCATTGACCAGTTCGCGGCGCACAACCACATCCACCACGCGCCCAGGCGCGGTTTCCTCTTTGCTGATTTTTTGAATATTGGAGAAAGTTGAAATCAGCGTAACCAAAATCATCACTGCCGCGATGACGGCAAAACCACCCAGTACCCATTTTTCCATCGTGGGGTTTTCCGCGGACTTCCGCAGTTCTTCAAATTCCTTCTCGTCGAATTTGATTTTTTCAAAATCATCTTCGGAGGCTGCCTGAACCATCGCCGCGAGTTTATCCCTGTCCTTCCAGTTGGGGACATTGCCCAACGAGTTGTAGGTTACGCCATCCACTTCAAAAGAGAGCGGCTCGTCGTTTTCCCAGTTGATTGAATATTTTTTCTTTGCCATTGCTTCTCCTTTCAAATTTTGACCGATAAAGTCTGTATTTTACCCCGCATTGGAAGTCTAAATCCCATTTGGTTCCTATGCTATAATTTGAACATGACATTAACTCAAATATCTCAGGAAATTGACTCGCTTCCTCCCGAAGCGCAAAAGCAAGTGGCGGATTTTATTGCGTTCCTGAAGACCCGTTACAAGCCAGTCTCAAAGAGGCGGGTGAAAAAAGGCAATCTTGAAAACGAGCCTTTTGTTGGCATGTGGAAAGACCGCGAAGATATGCGTGACAGCGTCCAGTGGGTAAAAGAATTGCGCCAGAGAGAGTGGAATCGCTCATGAGTTTTGTGCTTGTTGACTCCGATATTTTGATTGACCTGGCGGCAGATTCAAAGTCAGCCGTTGACTCCATCAAAACTTTGGAGGCGGAATTTACGCTGGCGGTTTCGACCATCACAGTCATGGAATTAACAGTCGGCTGCCGAAACAAGACAGAATTGCGAAGTGTGGAAAAGCTGCTGGATCGATTTGAGATTATTCCGTTAAGCGAACAAGTTTCTTCAATGTCTATCAACTTGATCAAAAAGTACCGCTTGAGTCATGGATTACTGATCGCAGATGCTTTAATTGCGTCCACTGCAATTACGAATGACATACCTTTGGCAAGCAAAAATCAGCGCGATTATATATTTATCTCTGGTTTGAATCTGTTATCCTATCCATACAAATAATTGTTTTCAGGAGGGAAACCGATGACAAAATCTTCCAAGCACAAAAAACAGACGCCGCGCTCGAAAGTTACAGCGAAGCCTTGAAACTCTTCCAGAAAGTCGGGGCTAAATTGGGCGAAGCCAACGTGCTTGCGGCTTTAAGCCGTGTAGCGATTGGGGAAGGCAAAATAGAGGAGGCGGAGGGACAATTGGCGCAAATTATCCAAATGCGTCGCTCGATTCATGATTTGTACAGCGAAGGCGCAGATTATGGGAACTTTGCCATTACCCTGCTCAATGCAGGTCATAAGGAAAAGGCAAAGGGATACGCAGAAAAAGCCCGCCTGATTTTTGAGAAAATACAAATTCCCGCCGTTGTGGAAATGATGGATCGGGTGATTGCCGCCTGCGACGCATAACCCAATATCTCCGAATCTAAAGATGACAGTCACCTTCAAGGTGACTGTCATCTGGCATTGGGGAAACTCCCAACGATAAACCCCAGACCTCCGAGTTTTTGAAAAACTCGGAGGTCTTTTATCAATTACCAATTTACCAAACCTCAATCCGCCGCCACCGATTCACTTATTACTTCTCCCTTCTCACTCTCTTCTTCCACCACCCCATACTGAACCTCCAACTGGTGACGGAACTGCTGGGTGTACAGGCGGTAGTAATGCCCGCGTAATTTCAGCAACTCGGCGTGCGTACCCTGCTCGGCGATCTTGCCATTCTCGATCACCAAAATTCGATCCGCGCGGCGGATGGTCGAAAGGCGGTGCGCGATGACAAAGGATGTGCGTCCCTTCATCAAAGCATCCATGCCTTTTTGGATCAGCGCCTCGGTCAGTGTATCCACCGAGGAAGTCGCCTCGTCCATGATGAATAACTCAGGGCGGGCAAGCACGGCGCGCGCCAGGCTAATCAACTGCTTTTGCCCCACCGAGAGCAGGTTGCCGCTTTCGCCCACATTTTGCTCGTAGCCTTTTTCCAACCCTGCGGCAATAAAATCATGCGCGCCCGCAATCTTCGAGGCTTCTTCCACGTCGGCGTCGCTGGCGTCCAACCGTCCGTAGCGGATATTCTCGCGTACCGTCCCAGAGAACAGGTGCGGAGTTTGCAGCACAATCCCGATCTTGTTGTGGATGGATTCCAATTTGTAATCCATGTAATCCAAACCGTTGATCCGTATCAATCCGCTGCTTGGTTCGTAAAAGCGGCAAAGTAGATTCACTATCGTGCTTTTGCCGCCGCCTGTGGGACCCACCAGCGCGATCATCTCGCCGGGATTTACTTTTAGCGTGAAGTCGGTTAGCACGGGCTTGCGGTCTTCGTAGAAAAAATCCACATGCTCAAATTCGATTTCGCCGAGCAGGGTCTTTGCCTCCACCGCGTTAGGTCGGTTGTGAACTTCGGCTGGAGTATCCACCAACTTGAAAATTCGCTCCGCTGAAGCAATGCTGTGCTGCATCTCGGAATAGACGCGCGCCAGGTCTTGAATGGGCCACATCATAAATGTGAGATATGAAACAAAGGCTTGAATGCCGCCGATGGTCATCAGCCCCAAGTCAATTTGCAAACCGCCGTAGCCCACGATAAAACCAAGCGCGAGGGCGGCGATCATCTGCACAGTCGGCAGGAAAAGCGCGGAGAGCCACGCGGCACGGTACGAGGCGTGGTACATGGTGGAGGTCAGCCCTTGAAACTCGCGCGTGTTTTCGTCTTCGCGTCCCAGCGCCTTGACCACGCGCGTCCCCTGAAAATTCTCGTTGAACGCGCCTGTGATTTTACTGTTGGCGCGGCGCGAAACGCGGAACTGTTCCAAAATTCGCTTGCGAAATTCAAATGCAATCAACATCATCACAGGGATGATGGTCAGCACGATCAGCGCCAGCCGCCAATTGATGATCAGCATGAAGATGGTGGACGAGGTAATATTCATCACCGCCCAAGTGCTATCCACGATGCCCCAGGTCAGCAGGTCAGAGACGCGCCCCGTATCCGAGGTGACGCGGGCGATCATGCGCCCGACGGCGTTTTGGGCGTAGTACGAGAGCGAGAGGTCTTGCAGGTGATTGAAGAGCATTTTCCGCAGGTCGTATTGAATCCGCTCGCCAAGCACGCCCGCCAGATAAATGAACGTGAACACCGCACCCGCCTGAATCGTGATTAGCCCGCCGTAAATGGTGGCAAGGCGCAGCAACCTGTCTTTGTCGCCGAGCGTGATGCCCTGGTCAATGAACTGCTTGCTCAGGAAGGTAAAGTAAGCGTCCAGTCCCGACACGAGGGCGATGGTCAGCAAAAATCCCAGCACCCAAACCCAGTGCGGCTTGAGCAATGTCCCGATTCGTTTTAAAACGGGGGTGGTCAGTTGTGAGGTAAATTCTTCTTCTTCGAGTTCGAGGAGGTCGGTATTTTCGGACATGATTGGTCTCCAAAATGCAGAATGCAGAATGATGAATGCAGAATTATGAATTGAAATTCTTCATTCTTCATTCTGCATTCTCTGTATTTCTGCGTCTATCTTCGTCTGGATGTCATAAATTCTGCGGTACATACCAGCCTCATCTTTCAATAATTCGGCATGGGTTCCCATTTGCACGACTTCGCCTTTGTCCAAGACCAAAATCAAATCGGCAATCATCACAGATTGAATGCGGTGCGCGATAATGAAGGTCGTGCGGTCTTTCATCAAGCCGTTCAGCGCCTCGCGGATTTCGGCTTCGGTTTCGGTATCCACCGACGAGGTCGAGTCGTCCAAAATTAAAATGCGCGGATTTTTCAACAGGGTACGGGCAATCGCCACGCGCTGTTTTTGTCCGCCGGAGAGGGTCACGCCTTTTTCGCCGACCAGCGTGTTGTAGCCATCGGGAAAGCCGAGAATCACGTCATGCACGGCGGCGGCTTTCGCGGCGCGTTCCATTTCCTCATTCGACACGTCACGCCCAACGCCGTAGCGGATGTTCTCGCGGATGGTGCGGCTGAACAAAAACGGCTCCTGCTCCACAATGCCAATTTGCTGGCGCAGGGTCGCGCGCGAGTAATCCTTCAACTCCACGCCGTCGAGCAGAATTTGTCCGCCCGTGTATTCGTGGAAGCGCGGCAGCAGGTTCACGAGCGAGGTCTTGCCCGAACCCGTTGACCCAAGCAAGGCGATAGCCTGTCCGGGCTTGGCGTGGAACGTGACATTTTTCAGCACATCGGATTTGCCGTCGGAGTACATGAACGAGACATCCTCGAAGCGCAGGTCGCCTTTGACCGCGCCCTGGGGTTGGTGCTTCCCGTCGAAGAGCGGTTCACGCTGCTGCTTGACCACTTCCATCAGGCGCGCATACGAGACCATGCCCGTCGAAGTCTGCACAATAATGCGTCCCAGGTTGCGGATGGGCCAGATGAGCCAGACCACCAGCCCCGCGTAGGCGATGTATTCGCCGAGGGTGATGTCGCCGTCAATCGCCATGAACGCGCCGTAGATAAAGCCAAACAGCATTTGAAATCCCAGCACAATGTCGGAGAGGGGCCAGAACATCGAGTGCATGAAAAGCAAAATTTTGCCTTTCAGGTACTTGCCCCAGTTATCCTTCTCGAATTTCTTCTTTTCGTAATCTTGTCGCGCAAAAGCCTTGACCACGCGCACACCTGTCAGGTTCTCCTGCAAGGTGGTCGAGAGAATCGCTTCCTGTGCCTGGTAATCCTCGTAGGCTTTGGTCACTTTTTTGAAGAACCAAATCGAAACCAGCAGGATGACGGGAATGACGACCACCGAAACCAGCGCCAGTTCCACGTTGAGGTTGAGGATGGCGATGAAGTTGATGACAAACAACAGGACGATGCGTCCCACGCCGATGGCTTGTTCGGCAAAGAAGCGGCGCAGGGCGTCCACGTCAGAGGTGACACGCTCAATCAAATCGCCGGTGGGGGTAGTGGCGTGATACGAAAAACTCAGGCGTTGAATGTGGTCGAAGAGGAAGTCACGCAGGCGGCGGGTGATGCCTTCGGCGGTGTACGCCGCCAGCCGCCCCGCAAGGAAGGAAAATATGCCTTCGATGGCTGCCAGCCCGATGAATCCCGCCCCAATCCAAACCAGAGTGGAAGTCAGCGAGCCGCCGAGATAGGTTTTCTGAGCCAGCACATCATCTGCAAAAAAACGTAACAGGATGTAGGTGTAGGTCTTGGAAAGCGCCGAGATTGCCAGCGCAATGGCGGCGGCAATGTAGGACAGGCGGTAATCGGACATCATCTGCCACAGCCCTTTGAGGCGGTTGGCTTGCAGGGTGGGGCGAAAATCAAAAGTGAGGGCGGGTTCGTAATAAGGTTGTGATGTGGTCATAGGTTTTCCTTGCGCGGAGTCCGACATCTCCCGATGTTGGACTAAATTTGTTCCAAAGTCAGGAGACTTTGGACTGCGAAAATTAAACAAAAAAGGCTGCGGCGAGTGCGCCGCAGCCCAAAGAAAACAGGGGACAGAAAAAGACCTAGTTTCGGTCTACAGGCGCACTCCGAAAAGACAAAAAGCCAATTGCGTTGAAAATTGTGAAATACATCAAGAGTGCGCTCCTTTCTTTGAGGATTTTACTGCGGGTTCGAGTTTACACCTTCCAAATATAAAATGTCAAGTCGTTTTTAGTTGGGCAGGGATGAAAATTCCGTTGCTATCCATGCCCTGTTAGAATAGCCACCTCGCGGTTGATGCGTTGAACGGCGGCTGAGTCTTTGGGCAAAACGCCCTGTTCGTGCATCTTGCGCGCCAGCAGAGTGACAATGCTCCGCAGACTGCACAGGTGGGTAAAGGCATTGCCAAACAGGGAGCGATCTACCAGCGGCAGGTATTCTTCCAGGCTGCGGCTGGCGTGTAGTTGATAGACAAAGGCTTCGTCGAAGTGGTTGAGAATCTCCACCAGCGGGCGTTCATGCAGATTGCCGTATCCTTCCCCCGCTTGCGAAAGGCGGCAGGTTGCCAGTTCGCCGTTTGCCTTGATCGTCAGCGACGGGCTGAGGCGGTAGAAGTTGCGGCAATACAGGGCGTGTTCGTTTTTTTCCAAAATGGGAAACTGTACCCGTTCATCGCCTGCGCCATTGCCGATGTCAATGAAACTGCTGATGGAATTGGTTGGGTCGAGCGAAAGACGCAGGGCGCGTTTGCGTTCAGGAAGGGTTGGGGCAAGGTCATAAATCAGGGTGGCAGATTCAGCCAAAAACGAAATGATTTGCTCTTCCGTCCAGTTGGGGCGCACGAGCAACGAAACACGCGGAGCCAGCCCGGCACACTTCACTTTTTCAAATCCGTTCAGGATTTTTCGATACAGCCCAACTTGATGGCGGGATACATCATGCTCCTCGTTCTGTCCGTCGAGGCTGAAGGTAACATAATTGACTCCGCGCCGCACCAACTCTGTCAGATACGCTTGATCGCTGACGAAGAATTGTCCTGCCGCCGCGAAGTTCTCCTGCTCCAGCCACCAGCCGTTGGTGTAGAGCGAAATGATAATATCCTCACCCTGCGCGCGAATATGCTCGACCAAATCCAGCCAGCCCGTGCCATAGCGTGAGACTTCGCCACCCACGAAGTCGAAGCGGCGAATGCCCATGCGGATGAAAGTATCCGCCGCTTCTGCCAACAGTTTTGGATTTGATTCTGTGACGCGCGGAACTTGGGCGTTATAGCAGTGGTCGCAGTTGAAGTTGCAAAAAGTGGTGAACTCGAAGATGATTTTTTCGAGGTGTTCAAAAGGGGTACGGTTGTAGCGAAGTTGAATTTCATCCCGTCCAATTGTCTCAGCCGTCAGCTCAACCACAGCAGCGGCAAGCAGGGAGTTATGGAGCGGGGAATTAACATACGGCGTGGAGAATCCAGTCCACAGGTCGAGCAGCACATCGTTCTCCCGCGTGTCGCCAAGGTGAAGAAGTCCGCTTTTTACCAGGCGGCGCGTCACCATCCAGCCGTAGTAACTCAGGCGCAGGTTCATCAGTTTTTCAGCCTCCACTCCAACGCGGGAGAGAAAATTTGGGCGCGAAGGCTTGAAACACCATCACGCCCAACAAAATCAATTCATGCTATGAACTTGCCGCAACAGCCCGGCAACCATCTCTTCAACGGGCATGGTCAGCGAGTCTTGCTGGAACATCAGCACGCTGACCACCGGCATATCCACCATCATATCCATGATGTCCATGCCCATAATCTCCTGCTCGATGATAACCTGTTCGCCCGCTTTTTCGTTGCCATAGCGTTCTTCCCCAGCGAACATTCTGCGAACTTGCGTTTCGATCTGTGAGTAGAGCGTGCCAAGTACCTGTTTGCCGCGCGGGTCTGCCATCCACTCTCGCATGGTGGATTCAATATCGAGAACGCAAGGCAGGTTCAAAGTTGATTGGAGCGTGGCGCTGAGGTGAGAACGAATGTCGGCAGAGGACGCGCCAATGAGGATGTCAAAGTCGCCATCTTCTGTGATCCACTGCTTATATTCCGGGTGATAGTAGGCAAAGGCGCGAAAATCCAACGAGATGGAGACGGTTTTGGTTTCGGCGGGTTGGAGTTCCACTTTGGCAAAGCCCTTCAATTCCTTCTGCGGGCGGATCAGATCGGACTTATGATCGTGGACGTAGACTTGCACTATTTCTTTGCCCGCAAGTTTGCCTGTGTTGGTGATATTGACTGTGACCGTGAGTCCATCCACATCTTTGAAATTATTTGAAGATACTTTGGCGTTGCTGTATTCAAAGGTGGTGTAACTCAAGCCGTGACCGAACGGAAAGAGAACAGGGAGTTCTCTGGCTTCGTAATAGCGGTAGCCAATGAAGATGCCTTCGCCATAATTAACCCTGCCTGCGCCGCCGGGCCAATTGATGTGCGATGGAGTATCGGCAAGTTTGAGCGGGAAGGTTTCAGCCAGTTTACCACTGGGGCAAACACGCCCAAAGAGAATGTCGGCTAACGCCGCGCCGCCCGCTTGTCCCATCATCCAGCCTTCCAGCACAGCAGAGACTCCATTCATCCACTCAGTCATGGCAACCGGCGCGCCGTTATTCAACACCACCACAGTCTTGGGTTGTACTTTGGAGACCGCTTTGATGAGCGCCACCTGCTGTTCGGTTAGGTCAAGGTCCTGGCGATCATAGCCTTCGGATTCTTTGAAAGTGGGCAGGGCGATGTAAAGCAGCGCCACATCTGCAACCTGTGCAAGTTCCACCGCTTTGTCAATCATATCCTGGCGGAATGAGTTGTCGGTTGGGTAGCCTTCGGCGTAGGTCAATTCGGCATTTTCAGCGCGAGATTGAAGTTCCTTGTATGGCATGGCAACTCTGGTGGGGTTGATGTGTGAACTGCCGCCGCCCTGAAAGTGAGCGTTTTCTGCCGATTGACCGATGACGGCAATGTGGTGCTGCCCATTCAGCGGCAGAAGTCCGTCATTTTTCAACAATACCATGCCGTCTGCGGCAATTTTGCGCGCCAGTTCGTGATGGGCTTCCACATCAAAATCGCCGCCTTTGGGCGTTTCCTTTGCTTTGAAGACGATACGCAAAATACGGCGCACAGATTCGTCCAGCACGGCTTCGTCTAATTTTCCAGAGCGAATGGCTTCCACCACTGCCTTAACACGCAGGTCTTGTGGACCGGGCATTTCCCAGTCCAATCCGCTTTTTAGGGCGGCAACCCGATTGCGCACTGCGCCCCAATCGGAAACAACCAAGCCTTCAAAGCCCCATTCTTCTTTGAGTATTTCGTTCAACAGTTGATCATGCTCAGAGGCAAACGTGCCATTGACCTTGTTGTACGAGCACATCACTGTCCAGGGTTGGGCTTGCTTGACGGCTTTCTCGAAGGCGGGTAGGTAAATTTCGCGCAGGGTGCGCTCGTCAATGTCGGCGCTGATGCTGAAGCGTTGAAATTCCTGGTTGTTCGCCGCAAAGTGCTTAAGCGAAGTTCCCACGCCTTTAGACTGCACACCATTGATAAAATTCGCAGCAAGTTCGCCCGCAAGGAAGGGGTCTTCGGAGAAATATTCAAAATTTCGCCCGCCGAGCGGAGAACGCTTCATGTTCGCGCCGGGTCCGAGCAACACGTCTACATTGAGGGCGATACATTCCTCGGCGAGAGCAATGCCCATTTGCTTGATCAAGTCCACATCCCAGGTGGATGCGGTACAAGATGCGGTTGGGAAGCAGGTGGCGGGCAGGCTGTGTTGCCCCATCGAATGAATATCCGCCACACGGCGCACGCCATGCGGTCCATCGGAGACGATCATTTCGGGAACGCCCAAGCGTTCAATCGGTGTGGTAGACCAGTTACTTGCTCCCGTGCAAAGCGTTGCCTTTTCTTCAAGTGTCATTTGAGAAATAATGGATTTAATATCAGTAGCCATAATTTTTTCCTTTTACTTGGAATATGTATCATACACCGAGCGGGCTTTGAATGCCGCTTGGGCTTTTTTTAGATCCCATTCCGCAGGCAGTGGGGCGGTAACCGTGACACTGGTTTGCGGCGGCAGGTCGAAGTAATTATCGCTGAAGACCACATCGGCACCGATCAGGCTGCACTCCACGAGGCGCGCAAGCGACTGCGCCGACAACTCGATGGACAATACTCCATCTTTCGTACTCAAGATTGAGGTGATCTGCGGGTCTTTTAGCGCAAGATGTTTGGTTGGGATGAAGAACGCCATCTGACGGGTGAGGCAGGTTTCGCCTTCCCACAATTCAGCGATGAAGGCAATCTCGCGGCGCGAGTCATCGGTCAGATATTCCGAGAAGTCCAAAGATTCAACTTCAGTTACGCTGTTGGTCGAAACGGAGGCTGCCTTTTCACCAGAAGAAAGTACCTTGCCGTCCAAGTTCACCAAAGACCAGCGGACTTTTCCGCTCCAGTCTTTCATCAAGTCACTGCTGATGAAGATGGATTGTTTGGGCGGGGCATCTTCAATGGAAAGCATGAGCGGGGCATAAAAGCGGCGGGCAGCATAATGCAATGCCTTCCAACGCCCGAAATAATCAAGGCTCGACCATGAAGCCACGGGCCAGCAATCATTCAACTGCCAATACAATGTGCCAGAGACTCGCTTGGTGTGCCTGCGCCAATGCTCCACGCCATAGCGAATCCCTTCGGCTTGCAACACAAGGCTGAGATACACCAGCGATTCGAAATCCTTGGGCAAGCGGAAGGTGTCGAGCATTTGCCCGACCATCAGCGAGTTTCCGCTGGCGTTCTTCTGGTGCTGCTCCATGATGTAGGAGGTCATGTTCCATTCGGATTCTTCGGCAAAGGTGCGAATGGTCTCCAACGGCGGCAAAGCCTGAAAACCAAATTCGCTCATAAAACGCGGGTACTGGCTGCGATACGCGGTGAACGGTTTGCGTCCGTGCCACACATCCCAATAATGCGCGTCTCCTTGAATTTGTCCGTTGGGATTTTCAAACGGCGTATCCGAAGAAGGCGAACTGGGCCAATAAACATTATCGGGGTCTTCGGCGTTGCACCAGTCTTTGAGCGTGTGGTGGAAGAAACGGTCATACGCGGCTTTCAAGGGTTCCAGTTCTGGGTTTTGCCAATTCCACTCCGCCCAGCCTTGTTCCATTTCGTTGTTGCCGCACCACAGCGCCAGCGAAGCGCGGTGACGAATACGGCGCACGTTCTCCGCCACTTCCACGCGCACGTTCTCTAAAAATTCAGGCTTGTCAAGCGGGTAAATACTGCAAGAGAAAATAAAATCCTGCCAGATCAAAATTCCGTAGCGGTCGCACAGGTCATAAAATCGTTCTTCTTCATAAAAGCCGCCGCCCCAAACACGCAGCATGTTCTGGTGAGTGTCCACCGCAGAGCGGATCAACCCTTCGAGCGATTCTTCCGTCAGTCGGGTTGGGAAGGAGTCGGCGGGAATCCAGTCGGAGCCTTTGGCAAAGAAGGGATGACCATTGACCACGAAGGTGAACGACTTGCCCCATTCGTCCGGCTCTTGCCTAAGCTCGATCTTGCGCAGACCCATTTGGTATTTCTTTTCATCCAAAATTTGGTCTGCTTCATTTAGCAGCACGCGCACTTGATAGAGCGGCTGCGCTCCCAGCCCATTGGGCCACCACAACTGAGGATTCTTGACCTCAATGGAAAGTGTGCCGCTTGCGGCAGTCAGCGAAAAACTTTCAGATTGCGCCGAACCGTCTGGAGCCGTGACAAGCAAGGTTATAGAAAGAGGCGCGCGCCAGTTCTCCACACCCACCTGAGCCGAAATCGTCACTTTTCCATCCGCGTGGAGTTGGCGCAGGTGAACATCTGCGATGCGTGCCGCGTCAAAGGCTTCGAGGCGGATGTCTTTCCAAATGCCGATGGGCGGAAGTTGGGGACCCCAATCCCAGCCAAATTGGCAAGGCGCTTTGCGGAGGTGTGCTCCGCCCGCGATGGCTTGCGGAACGCCGTTTAAGGGGCGCACCGCCTGTTTTTCGGTGACAAACTTAACCGGCGAGTGGAAGGTGATCGTCAGTTCGTTGCCTTCGGCTTTGAGCAAAGGCTTCACGTCAAAACGATATTGGCGGAACATGTTGTCCGTCTCGCCGAGCGGGCTGCCGTTGAGTGTGAGAGAGGCGAGCGTATCCAATCCATCACAGACGAGCCATATCTGCTTGCGCTGGAAGACATCTGCCTGCATATTAAAGGTGTGACGATATTCCCAGTTGTTCTCAGCAACCCAGGCAACCCGTTTTTCATTGTCGCCGACAAATGGGTCGGGAATGCGCCCCAGCTCCAAAAGATCGGTATGAACCCCGCCAGGGACTTGGGCGGGAAGCCATTCCTCAGAACCCAACTGGCGAAATTGCCATAAGCTTGTTAGCGATTGTTTTTGCATAGCATTCTTCCTGAATAGTTTAGTTTTTTGATTTTTACATCAAAATTATGAATGATGTTTATACAGTGGAGAGGTCCCATTCTTCGTATATCTTCGGGACATCATTAATCAGACGCTGGGTGTAGGGTTCTTTGGGGCGCAAGATCACGTCGTCGGCGGCGCCGCTTTCGACAAACCTGCCTTTTTCCATGATGTAGACATTGTCTGAAACGTAGTATGCCAGCCCAATATCATGGGTGATGAAGATGATGGTCATGCCGACCTCTTTGCGGAGGTGCATTAACTCATCCAAAATGGTGGCGCGGGAACAAGCGTCAATCATTGAGGTGGGTTCATCCGCAAGCAGAATTTTGGGCTGTAGTAGAAATATGCGGGCAATCATAAGCCGTTGCATTTGCCCGCCAGAGAGTTCAAATGGGTATTTGTTGGTTAATTCTTCAAACTTTAAATTAACAAAACTGCACGCTTCGATCATCATTTCGGTCTTCTTTTCGCGCGGGAAGTAGACTCCACCGCGCATGTTGATGCAGTCTAATAAAACCGAATCGATCTTGTTGAAAATGTTGTAAGAAGAGAATGGATCCTGAAAGATTGCCTGAATGTTCTTCCAGTATTCCCGTTTTCGCGCCTGACTGCTGATGTCGCGTTTGACGCCCTGAAAGTAGACATCGCCTGAAGTCTGGTTGATTAATCCCAGTAAAACTTTGGAAAGTGTGGTCTTACCGCTGCCCGATTCGCCCACAATGGAAATTACTTCACCTTCGTAAAGGTCCAGGTTTATATTATCAACTGCCACTGTTTTTTGGCGACCAAACCCGAATGATTTGGTAACGCCCTTGGCGCTCAGGTATGGTTTTTTCTCTTTATCCATTTTTATGCTCCTCGCGGGCGTAGGCTTCCCGCAATTCGGCTTCGGGGATGATACAGCGGTACATACGCCCATGTTCCGCTTCGCGCATAGCAACATCGGTTACGCGGCATTCGGGGCGAACAAACCTGCAACGCTCGGCAAAACGACAGCCAGCAGGCGGCTTTTTTAGGTTAGGCGGCACGCCGGGAATGGCGGTCAATTTAACATCCCGCAATCCTTTTTCGGGGACGATGATCGAACCCATTAAGCCTTTGGAGTATGGGTGAATGGGGTCGAAGACCATTTCATGCGAGCTGCCCTTCTCCACGATTTGACCGGCGTACATGACCATGATGTCATCCACCACGTTGTAGAGCAGCGGAAGTTCATGTGTGATGAAAATCATCGAGCTGATAAAGCCGGCTTCCATCAAATGCTTGAGCATTTTTATGACCATTTTTTGCGAGGTCACATCGAGCGCGGAGGAGGGTTCGTCTGCAATTAATACTTTTGGCAAAAGCATGACGGAGATCGCGATCACGGTGCGCTGTTTCATGCCGCCCGAAAGTTCAACGGGATATTTCTGCAAGACCTCAGGGGGAAGACCCAGCGTTTCAAACAGTTTTTTGGCGCGTCCGTAAATATCTTTTTTGGTGACGTACATTTCGTGTTCGAGGATCACATCTTCAATAAAATGAATGATTTTACGGGTGGGGTTGAGGGCATTCATTGCCGCCTGTGGAATGTAGGCGACCTCTTTGCCCAAAATTGTTTTGCGTACATCTTCCGCCTTCAACCCGGAGATGTTATTGCCATTAATTGTGATGTCGCCGTTCATGTAGTGCAGGGGCGGAAAGTAATAGCCCATCAGGCTAAGGGCTAAAGTGGATTTTCCACAGCCAGATTCGCCGGCAATCCCCAGCGACTTGCCCTCTTCGACCTTGAGAGAAACCCGATCCACCGCATATACACCCTCATTAAAACGGGTAACATACTTTGTTGACAGGTCTTTAACCTCTAACATTGTGTTTGCCATGTTGGTCTCCTAGTCTCGCAAGGCAGGGTTGAATATTTGATCCATGCCCGTATTCATCAGATTCATCGAGAAGGTAATAAGAGCAATGGTGACAAGCACGGGCATGTACGCCCACCAATTGCCAAGGATGTGCGCCTGGTAGATCATCGCCCAGTTCATCATCAAGCCCAGAGTGGGAACGTCTGTGGTTCGCGGACCCAGCCCAAGGATGGAAAGACCCGCTTCTGCCAATATGCCGGAAGAGATTTGTAGGATGAAAGCCATGATCACATAGGAAAGGATGTACGGCAAAATATCATTGAGGATGATATGAACAATGGAGTGACCAGAGAGTTTTGAAAGGTTGACATGGTCGCGGTTCCGCAGGGAAATAACCTGCGAGCGCACTGCTCTTGCCGTCCAGACCCACGAGGTAAACCCAATTACCACGGCGATGGTAAAAGCGCCGCGCTGTTCCTGCCCAATGCTGAACGAGATTAAGATTAGCAATACAAAGGGGGGAATGACGATAAAGAGGTTTGTAATGAACGTGATGATGTCATCTACAAAGCCGCCAATGTACCCGGCTAATAGCCCCAGCGTTAAGCCGATTAGGGTGGCGATAATGCCTGCCACAAAACCAATCTGTAGAGAGACGCGGGTCGCGGAGACCAATTCGGTTAGCACATCTCTGCCAAAGTTATCGGTTCCAAGCGGCAATATTCGAATGTTTGCCACCTCGCCCACATTTACATAATCGGTCTGGTTGATGGTGCCAATTTGCTCAAGTTCATTATTTAGTGGGTTAACCTGCATGACGGCAGCTGCCTCAGGGGAAAGCAGGCTCTTGAGTGCGGTATTGAGTCGGACGTAATAATTCCGCTTGGCGTTGGTCATGCCGGGGACGTTTTTCTGTGAGTCGTAATTGGTGAACCATTGGTCCAGAAGTTTTTGAGTATCGGTAGTGTCAATTTCGCTTTCTGGAATCCCTGCGGCAACCAGCCACTCTTTTATCGAAACACGGTCTTCGTCATTTAATTTATTTGTAATTCTTTTGGTCGTAGCGTCATCCAAATTGAGTATGTACGTTGTGGAACTCAAACTGTCGTATACGCTGACGTAAATTCCGGGGGGAAAGAAAGTACCCTGCCCAATGATAGATAAGGGCGCATCGGTAATGATCATGGGATAAAAAACCACGATCAGGATAATCGCCATAAAAATGGAGAAACCAGTAACAAATTTGCCAGAGCGAAAAACCTGTTGGAGTATGTGTTTCATGCCAGTTTCTCCACTTAGTCAGACTGCGTGGCTTTAATGCGCGGGTCAATAAAGCCGTATAAGATCTCGATGATGAAGTTGGCAAATAGCGCCATGACCGTGATGATTAGGGTGACAGCCGAGATCAATGGATAATCCTGCCCCAGCACTGCTCTCAGCAGCGTGGTGCCAAGCCCCGGATAACTAAAAACGATCTCCGCCACGAGCGCGCCGCCCACCATTGTGCCAATGGACAGAGCCAGACCAGTTACCTGTGGGAGCATGGCATTCCGAAAAACGTACCCAACGATCTTTCGGTCTTTGATTCCCATAAAGCGGCTGTACTTCACATAGTCTGCATTTAATTCGTAAATAGACATGGAGCGCATACCGATTGCCTGCCCGCCGATGGCAATGACCACAATTGACCAGAATGGCAGTTGGTAATGAACGATCACCGATTGGATAAAGTTCCAACTGAAATTTGGGATCAAGTCAAATCCGTAACCGCCCGAAGTGGGAAACCATTTAAGATTGACGCCAAAAACAACCATGAAAATAACCGCCATGCCAAATGTCGGAAAGTTGCTGACAAAAAGACTGATGGGCATGAGGACTTTATCGAAACCACCCTTAAGATACGCAGCCAGAGCGCCAAGCGTGTTTCCGATCAACCAGCCGACGATGATGGCAGGGAATTGCAGTGCAATTGTCCACCAAATGGAAGACTTGATTACATCCGCAACGGTTCTGGGGTATTGACTGAAGGAGAACCCAAAGTCGCCGCGCGCTACATTTTTTAAATAGATGAAGAACTGTTCGGTCATTGGCTTGTTCGTGCCAAACAGTTCCGTGTATTGCTCATAAATTGCCTGTACGCCAGACGTGTTACTCATCCCTTGCGCAAACCGCGACACGATGGCAGCCACTGGGTCGCCTGGCATGAGGCGCGGCAGGATAAAATTTAACAAGAAAGCAAACACGAAGGTAAGAGCAAACCATCCCAGTTTGTTAAGGAAATACTTCAGATATCCTTTCAACATACACCTCTACTGTTGTTATAAACTGAATTTTTCTAATCTGGTATTGATAGCCCTAATGCACAAGGCATTCAGGTCGGTTACGATAATAAAAGAAACACCGCTTGCGTACTTTGTTTATGGAACAGCCATGCCCCACTTTATGCGGAACATGGCTGTTCTTTAAGGCTAGATCAATTACGGATTGACGAGAGTTAGGTTATAGAGACCTGCAATGCTCCAGCCGTCCGTTAGGTCAAGCGGTGGAACAGGTGGGTTGGTTCCATCGCCATTATGCGGGAAGTTGGTCCAAATGCTTTCATTTACGGTGTGGAAAGACTGCGGGCGGTACATGAGTGTGAAGGAAGGAACATCGGTCAGGTACATTTTAACCAACGCGGTGTAAGTTTCCTTCAGTTTTGCCTCATCAGTTTCCGCGGGGATCGAAGCGATCAATGCGTCGGCTTCGGGGTTGGTGTACTGACCCCAGTTACCGTTCCAGTTGCTTGGCATACCAATGAATTCAGAACTCATCAGTTTGCGGATGCGTCCCCAGGGTTGTGTGGGACCCGCGCCATCGCTCCACATCATGAAGATGTCGTACCCTTCGGGAAGCGGAGTGTCAGACTTGGTTACAACAGTCTGATAGACAGCCCATTCGGGGTAGTTGGTGGTGATTTCGATGCCAATTTCTTTGCCGGCAGCGGCAACTACTTCGATTGCAGCCTGCCAGTCAGACCAGCCATTGGGGCAGGTCGCAACGAAACTGAGGTTTTTGCCGTTGTATTCGCGTAAGCCATCGCCATCTGTGTCTACAACGCCTGCATCGTCGAGCAGTTTCTTTGCGCCTTCAACATCGTTGCCAGCCCACTGCAAGTCTTTGACGGCGGCTGAGTCGTAACTGGCTTGTTCACCAGCAGTCGGGTTCATCAGCGAGCGCGGAGCCTGATCAAATGTTGCGGATTGATTGGTCATCGCGTTGGCAATGATGGTCGGGTAATCCACTGCAATGGCAATCGCCTTGCGAACAGCAGCCTGATCCAAGCCGGGGGTGTTAAGGTTAAAGAAGGCGGTGGGGAGGGTGGCGCCGATCTGGTAAGGCGCTTCAGGCAGATAGGTTGAAATGGGCAGACCCTGGGTCAGCCACAGGTCTTGTACGTTGGAGTTGAACTGTTGTGACACATCCACTTCTCCAGCCTGAAGAGCGGTGGTACCGGCGGCGTTATCCTTGAAAATTACATGTGCCAGGTATTTTGGAGAGGGAAGTTTGCCCCACATGGAGGCATCCTGACCCCAGTAGTTATCATCACGAATGAAGACAACTTTGGTATCGTCAGCGAAGTATTTGGAATAAGGACCAGACCAAACCACATCTTCTGCGGTATCAGCCAGGAGAGCGGTAGTATCGCCTGCGACGCGTGCTTCGAGGGTTTCTGTCCAGGCTTTTTGAATGACGTAGTTGGTGCTTAGGTAGCCGGCAACCAACAGCGGGTTAACAGCCTTTCCGTCTTCGCCAAGTTTCGCCTTGACCACAACTGTTTCCGCGTCAGTCGCTTCAATATTTTCGACATAAGGCATGTTGGCTGAACCGACTGGGGTGTTATATTTCACATGAGTTGCCCAAGTGTAGGCAACATCTTCAGCGGTCAGGGGGGTGCCATCACTCCAATGCGCGGCAGCATTCATCTTGAATGTGATCTCGGTGCGGTCGGCATTCCAGGTAAAATCGCCATCAGCAAGTAATGGGTACATATTGCCATCAAGCATGTTGTAAAGATAAGGGGTCTCAAACATGACCACGCGAGAATTATCCTGCTGGGCAATTCCCAGGGCATTGTTCATGCTGTTGGAATAAGGATTCCAACCGACGACCGGACCCCACTGCTGACCATTGAAATACAGGGTCTCGTTGCGAGGAAGGGAATTCGGGTCAGCAGGTTCTTGAGTTGCAGGAATTTCAGTTGCCGCCTCAGTGGCGGGAATTTCAGCCATTGGTGCTTCAGTGGCAGGTGTAGCACATGCAGTGATGATCATCGAAGCGATGACCAAAAAGGAAACGACGTACAAAATTTTCTTCATGGTGAGTTTTTCTCCTCAATTAGGATTTGAAATAGCCGATCGAAACTCTGATATTTACTATGATACTATTGCAGATATAGACGACTTTCACCTCCTTTACAAATATAAATGCCTTTATGTTTAAGGCTTGCACATCGGCATAAAAATCAGCAGATGATGACAACATGGTTAAATTTTGAAACGAAAATAAACCAATAATAGGCTTATTGACAACGATAAACTTTATATCAAAAGAGTTTTGCGGGAAAGCGCGGGTGAAAAAATTAGAAGGTTACACATGGTTATTTGCTTGAAACTTAAAGTGTTTCAAACTTTTTCCTCTCAAGAGATAAAAACCAAACATGTATACATATTCAGAAATGACTATTCTGAAATGTGACTTCAACGATATGATAAGAATACACGAGGAATGCGAACAAATTAATCGGGTCTTCGGATGATTTTCCATTAAAAAAATCAATATATTCATAGTTAAAATCAGGTTAACAAATGATTATGAAGAAAAAAGTTACCCAACAGGTATAATGACCTATGTTGGGTAACTTTTTTCTTTGGACGGAGATACCATGCCTGGCTACGAAAAAGCAATTGTAAAAGATGGCTTCCTGCAAATGGGATCAGAACCAATTCCGGTGGGGTCAATTTTTTGGTTTGAGTGGCTTTCCAAGGCTAAAAAATTCTCCTTTAAGTACCCCGATGGAGCCTTTACAGCACAGCAGGAAACCCGCCGAAATACATCCTACTGGTATGCGTATAAACGGCGGAATGGGAAACTGCATAAGGCATATTTAGGTAAAACGGAAGAATTAACCCTGGAAAGATTACGGCAGGCGGGTGATTATTTAAGGGATGAAGATTCCAATGAGAACTCACCCGCCGCCTTAATGCCCAGTGACCCATATTTATTTGGGTCACGCATTGACTCGTCTTTTCTTCCCATCACAAAAGTCACTGTTCCCGTTCTACCCAGGCAGTTGGTTTCGCGTGTACGTCTTAATCAAAAAATCAATACGCCTCTCACCTTGATACATGCCCCCAGTGGGTTTGGAAAAAGCACACTCCTTAATCACTGGAAACAAACCTGCGGGTATCCAGTTGCATGGCTAACACTGGACGATCACGATAACAATCCATCCCGTTTTTTGTACTCGGTGGTTACGGCATTTCAAACCATTCATTCTGATTTTGGCGCAGACCTTCTGGCATATATCAGTTCAATGTCTTCCATACAGCCTTCCGAAGCAGTGAACCATCTAACAAAAGAGATTCTCAAAGTTCAAACCATATATCCACACCTCGGTGTCGTCTTGGATGACTTTCATCGTATCAATCACGCTGTTATTTACGATACCCTTCAAGCATGGCTTGAGCATTTTCCGCTTAATTTGCAGTTGATTATTTCGGGTCACACCCGCCCACCTTTATTGCTGGGGCAGTTACGAGCCAAAGGTATGGTAACGGAATTGGACGTAAACGATCTGCGCTTTACCAACGCTGAAGGGGTGAAATATTTGCAACAATATGTTCAAGAGCCTTCATTGGCGTATGATGATCTTGAAAAACTGGTCAAACATACAGAAGGCTGGGCGGCGGGGTTAACCTTGACGGCGCTGGCTTTGAACAAACAGGAGGATCAACGTCAATTTATAGATACGTTTAGCGGGGCTCATATTTATATGCGTGAATATTTTATGGAAACCGTACTCCAACGCTCCAGCGCAGAAATTCAATTTTTTTTGTTAAGAACCGCCATTCTCAAAAATTTGACGGGAAGTCTGTGCAACGCAGTTACCGGACGTACTGATGCCAATGAAATACTCGAACATTTATGGCAGGAAAATCTCTTCATTGTTCGCCTGGAAAAACAAGGCTGGTACAGATACCACGACCTTTTTGCTGAAATGTTATACAGTCAATTACATGCACGCTACTCAAAGGAGGTGCTGCAACTCCATAATCGAGCGGCGCAATGGTATCGTGAACAATACGCGCCAGCCGACGCCATCTTTCATTTGTTATCCATCGAAGCATGGGAAGAAGCCGCAACTCTAATTGAAGAAATGGCATTGCGCGAGTTGGAACAATTTGGAGAAGACTCGCGATTGTTGCGTTGGTTACAGGATCTGCCAGAAAATGTGGTTCAGAAGCATAAAAATCTGTTATTTATTTATATGCGTTTAGCAAACAATGCGGTATCACAAAAGACGATTGAAATCTTCATCAATCATATAGAACATATCATTTCCAATAAGCCGGATTTTCTGCGTACCTCAGATGAGAAAGATGTAGTAGAGAAAATACAAGAGATTAAACATACATGGGCGCAAGGTTCCATGTTTGTTCCCCCTGCCCGTTCTGGAAATGACTATGATGCCCGCTGGGGTTTGCTCAATCGGCTTTACCTCTTAAAGCCGGCATATAGTCAATGCCAGGATTCACCTGAAGAACCAATCATTGACCTGCTAAACGAGGCTCAATCGCAGAATAATCTATTCGTCCTTTTGATGACAGGCGGCACAATTGCAAAGCGTTTTATTTTTGCCGGACAATTGCGGCGAGCCGAAAAAATGTGCAAGCAAATTTTGCAGAAAGCGCTTGCACAACGCAGGCAACTGCCTGAAACCGCCAGCATTGCCCTCAGCATTCTCAGCCAATTGCATTATGAACGCAACGAGATCGAATTGGCGCAAAAATATTTGGCTCAATCGCAGGATGTAGACCCTAACCCAACCAGTACCAATATGCCCATTCAGAATGCAATTTTGCGCTCCAAACTGCAAATGGCGTTGGGACAAAAAGATGAAGCGCTGGCTACTATTCAGGCTGCCAGAAAGTTGAACGCCCGCCGCCCAGCCGGCGTGTGGAGTAATGAAGACTTGCTCGCCTATGAAATTTATGTTCATCTCCACAGCGATCATACAGATATTGCAGAAGGGCTGCTCCTGGAAAGCGCGGCTGGAACAAATCATCATTTACTGCAACAGATGCGGGCAGAACTTCTTTTACAAAAGGAACAATTTGCAGAAGGAGAAGAGATTCTGTGGAATGTGATTGATACATTCCCAACCGTAATTATGATTGAACCTTTGCAAGAGGTGCGCATTCTGTTGTCTTTGGCATTGTTTTGGCAGAATAAAGTGAATCAGTCGGTTCAGGTGATGACAGGCGCCATCCGTCTTTCTGCCCCAGAGCAGTTCATTCGCCCATTTTTGAGTCGGGGAGAGGCTTGCACTTCCATCCTTTTATTGGTTGCAGAAACACAAAGTTTAAATGTTGAAGCGCAGAATTTTCTCAACAAAATCCTAAAAACGCTATCCATAGCCGGTGAACCAACCCGCCCGCCAAAAGTTGAAATGGAGAATCTTTCCGCTTCGGCTTCCATCTCTATCCGTGAACAAGAAATTCTTCTTTTATTAAGTGAAGGCTATTCCAACCGCGAAATGTCTAAAAAATTATCGGTCTCAGAGAGTACCATTAAAACCCACCTTGGGAATATTTATACCAAGATCAAAGTCAACAGCCGAATGCTGGCTGTATCGCGGGCAAAGCAACTTAAACTGATTCCCTGAATATAAAAAATTGACATATATCTAAAATCACTCAGCGCGTTTTAATTTGGGCTGTATTTTTTTATCATTTATTCTCAATTTTCAAATCGGCAAAATACCCGTCTGTGCCGACATCCACCCAAAGCCCAATTCCACCCGAACTATCCGCGCCATGTTTTAGGTCGTTCACTACCAACACGGGCTGACTGTTCCCGTTCAAGTAGAGTTTTGCTTTTGCACCCTTGACTTCGATCTTGATTTTGATCCACTCGTTAAGTTCCATGTCTGCGTATGATTCATACATTCCATCAGATTCATTTCTGAAGCGGTCAAATTTGAAATCAGGATAGGAAAAATATTGCTTGGAAGTATTTTTCATGCGTCCAGTTTTCTGCTGCCCAGCCATTTCACCATTTCAGGGTTGCGATGGTCGAAGAAGCAACTGGTCTTGGTGTCGAGAGTCGCAATCGCCGCCAGATCATCCGCGCTTAACTCAAAATCAAACACGCTGATATTTTCGATCATCCGTTCTTTGCGGGTTGATTTTGCAAG
>DYML01000219.1 GCA_020721605.1 Anaerolinea thermophila | reverse complement strand
TTGACGGGCAGAGACAAAGGCAAATTAAATGTTGAGTGTTGAGCGTTAAACGTTGTTTCATCCAGATCAGAACTCTCAACTTTCAACCTTGAACTTTCAACGCGACGCAGCCGCCTGACCGCATCCGACAACATTCTCGTATAAAGATGAAAACCCACCGACTGAATATATCCGTGCTGGCGTGTGCCGAGCAGATCGCCCGCGCCGCGAATTTCGAGGTCGCGCATGGCAATCGAATAGCCCGCGCCGAGTTGCGTATTTTCGGCAATGACTTCCAACCGCTGCTGCCCGTCCTGCGTCGGCGCCATTTTGTTGTGGCGGAAGAAATACGCATACGCCCGCATCGCGCCGCGCCCGACACGCCCGCGCAGTTGATAAAGTTGCGCGAGACCAAACGTATCCGCGCGATCAACGATCAGCGTGTTGGCGTTTGGAATATCCAAGCCTGATTCAATGATGGTCGTGCAGAGCAAAATATCAATCTCGCCCATGTTGAAGCGGTGCATCACGCTCGCAAGTTGCCCCTCCGCCATTTGCCCGTGACCAATATCCACGCGCGCTTCGGGGACAAGTTTATTGAGGTGCGCCCGCATCGCCTCGATGGTATTCACGCGGTTGTGAACGAAGAAAATCTGCCCGCCGCGTTCCAGTTCGCGCAGAATGGATTGGCGAACCAAGCGCGGCGAGTACGGTCCAACGTGCGTCACAATCGGCAGTCGTTCTTCGGGCGGCGTGTTCAGGTTCGAGATGTCGCGCACACCCGTCAGCGCCATGTACAACGTGCGCGGAATCGGCGTGGCGGTCAGCGTCAGCACATCCACTTCGGTGCGGAGTTTTTTCAGGTGTTCCTTGTGCGTCACGCCGAAACGCTGTTCTTCGTCAATCACGACCAGACCCAAATCCTTGAATTCCACATCCGCCGAGATCAAGCGGTGCGTGCCGATGATGATGTCAATTTCACCGAGCGCAAGTTTGAACAAAATCTCAGTCTGCTCGCGCGGTGTGCGGAAACGCGAAAGCATTTCCACTTTGACGGGGAACGCCGCAAGTCTCTGCGAAAAAGTCTCAAAATGCTGTTGCGCTAAAACAGTGGTTGGCACCAGCACAGCCGCCTGCCTGCCGCTCATCACCGCTTTGAATGCCGCACGCAAGGCAACTTCTGTTTTTCCGTAGCCCACATCACCGCAGAGCAAACGATCCATCGGGCGGGCGCGTTCCATGTCGCGCTTGATGTCTGCAATGGCAGTTTTCTGGTCGTCAGTTTCGACGTAGGGAAAACTATCTTCCAGTTCTGTTTGCCACTGCGAATCGGGCGCGAAGGCGTAGCCTTCCACCACCTGACGACGGGCATACAAATCCAGCAAATCTTCGGCGACCTTTTGCACGGCTTCTTTGACCCGTGATTTGGTCTCACCCCAAGCCTGTCCGCCAAGATGATCGAGCGACGGCTTGCCGCCATCCGCGCCGACGTAACGTGTGAGTCGATCCGCTTGATGGACGGGGACGAAGAGCGTGTCGGAATTGTCATACTCAACGGTGAGATACTCCCGCTCGTGACCGTCCAACTGTCGCTGAGTCAGCCCCGCAAAGCGTCCGATGCCGTGATCCACATGCACCACATAATCGCCAGCCAGCAAATCCGCATACAGTGATTCGGGTGTCTCGGCGCTTTGCCGCGAAGCGTGACGAATGCGCGACTGCGGACGCTCCCAGCCGAAGATTTCGGAGTCGGTAATTAGGTGGATTGGTAATTGGTAATTGGTAATTAAGGTGAAGCCTTCAGAAAGTGAGGCTTCGATGAATTGGAGATTGGTAAATTGTGAATTGGGATAATGCTCGTTCCACATTTCATGCAGGCGCGAAGATTGACGCGAGACGATAACAACCTGCTCGCCTCTTTCGACAATGGGAGAAAGATAGTCAATGAAGGGCTTGAGCCGTCCGCCAAATCTTTCGTCGTGCGAAAACTGATCACTGATACCTGATACCTGATCACTGATTACTTCACTTGAATGCCCCAATTGCACAGAGGCAAAACTTTCCAGCGTGTCATGCAATTCAGACCACGGGACATACGGAACGGGAAAACTTTTTGCGAGCGTGCCTTCTTCGATGCTCTCCTGCCGAAACTTGACCGCCTGCTCCTCGACCTCGTTTGCCATCGCCTCAATCAAACTCAGATCGTCCAGCACGATCAAGGATTTTTGCGGCAGGTAGTCAAGCAAAGACGCGGGCATTTTATGCAGCAATGGAATATGAAATTCAGAAAGTTGGATTTGCTCATCCAAAGTATCCGCCAAAAATTCGCGCGCAGGCGTGACAAGAATCGAATCCAATTTTTCAACTGTTCGCTGTGTGGCAGGATCAAACTGGCGGATGGTTTCGATCTCGTCGCCGAAGAAATCCAGACGGACGGGATTGGCTTCGATGGACGGCCACACATCCAGCAGACCTCCGCGATGGGAGAATTGACCAGGTTCGAGGACGGTATTCACCCGCTGATAACCGATCCGCGACCACTCACGGATCAAGACATCGGGTTGGATGGTCTGGTTTACTGACAGTTTTTTGCACGCTTTGAGAAAGTCCCGCCGCGGCAATGTGCGCGTCATCAACGAGCGCGCCGAAGTGACGATGATCGGCGGAGTCTCTGGTTTTTTTGTAAATGGTAAATGGTAATTGGAGAGTGAAGTTAACACCTGCAAACGGTCGCGGCGGGTTGCAACTCCCCACGCGGCTTCTTCATAAAACAACGGATTCGGCTCCGCAAACAAATAACGTGGCGACTTGACCCAGAAGCCCAGTTCATCGAACAACGAGAGGGCATGGTCGGCGCGGTCAGTGATCAGCAGGATCGGAAGGTTCAAGTCCGCGTGAAACGAAGCAAGGATGGGCAATCTCGCGGCGCGTGAAAATCCCAAGCCAGGAATTTTTTTTCCCGCTTGAAGTTGAGTCAGCAGTTGCTGGTAGGGTTGGAGATTGTGAAGTTGATTGAGAAGTTCCATGGATAAACACCAGAAAGCCGCCTTGTTTATTTACAGGCGACTTAATATTTTACTCGATTGTGTTCCGCAAAGACAAAAAATCGCCGCGACATTTTACATTTGGCTGGCTACTTCAAACAGAACCTCGCGTAATTTTGGTTCCCTTTCCGTGTCCACCACTTCCAGAAACTCAAGGGAGTTTCCATTCTCAAAAACAATTTTTCCGCCAATCATACCCTGCTGATTATTGTAGATTTTTTTATTGAGCGCGTAGGAACGGATAACTGGAAATTCCCCCAGGATTTTTTCAACTTGTGAAAAATACTCCTCAATCATCCTTCCAGCCCCAAAAGTTGTTTTTCATTTTTTTCCAACATCTCACACAGCCCGCCCACATCAGCGTCTCTTCGCTGTCATCCATTTGACCCTGTTGAAATTTTTCATAAAATACCGCGCTGGACATGCCATATTTTTTTTCATACTCTTTTGTGTCCAGTTTAAGGTTGAGAATGCCGCGCTTTAGTTCCGCGACCTGATAGGCAATGATGTTTTGGGCAAAGGTCTCTTCATCACGCGAATATTCCAAGACGCTTTTTCAAGCGTTTGGCAGTTTGGGGTTGGACGTTTAGATTCAGATTAAACATTTTTTCTCTCTTTTTCAAAGTATAGCATAAAGATTTGCGCTATGCCCTCACGCAAAACGCCAATGATTCTCCCTGCTCCGCCAACTCCCAGCGCGACCCCTTCCCCAATTTCCCCGCCAGAATAAGTTCGCTCAAAGGAATCTGAACGAGTTTTTCCACCACGCGGCGCAGTTCGCGGACACCGTATTGGGGGCTGTGTCCTGCCTCAGCGATGAAGGCTTCAGCCTGTTCGTCAATTTGCAGGAAAATTTGATATTGCTTTTCAAGATTGGACTGAATTTCCTCCAACATGGGCTTGAGGATTTTTCGCACATCTTCCTGCGCCAAAGATTTGAAAACAATCTGCTCGTTGATGCGGTTGATGAGTTCGGGGCTGAAGCGCTTTGCAACTTCGCGCAGGGCGTCGCCTTCTTTTTCCACTTGTTTGGCGAGGACAAAACTCAACTCCGCTTTTTTGCTGGCGGTCAGGTTCGAGGTCAGGATGAAAATGGCGTTTCTGGCGTCTGCCACGCGTCCCTTTGAATCGGTCAACCGCCCTTCGTCGAAGAGTTGCAGGAACAGGTCGAAGATACGCGGATGCGCCTTTTCGATTTCATCCAGCAGGACAATCGAATACGGGCGGGTTCGCAGTCTGCCTGTCAACTGCCCCTCTTCTTCGTAACCGACATACCCAGGCGGCGAGCCAATCATCTTCGAGACGCTATGCTCTTCCATATACTCGGACATGTCCAACCGAATCATTTCCGAGTCGCTGCCAAATAGAAACGAAGCAAGCGAACGGGCGAGTTCCGTTTTTCCCACTCCGCTTGGACCGAGGAACAGGAAAACCGCCAGCGCGCCGCGCCTTTCGGAAAGCGCGGCGCTTGCCATAATCAAGCGCTTGCAGACGCGTTCCACCGCTTCATCCTGACCAATGACCCGCCGCTTCAAAAAGGCTTCGAGTTCCAGCAGGCGCGAGGTTTCGCCGCCCGCCGCGTAGCCCGTGATGACTTCCAGCGGGACGCCGATTTTTTCCGAGAGGACGCGGGCAACTGTCAGGTTGGTGACTTCGCCCAGGGCTTGAGTCCCATCCGCCGCCTTGTCGCCCAACATCACGCTCAGGATTGGAATCCGAATGCGCGCGCCCGCTTTGTCAATCAGGTCAATCGCCTTGTCGGGCAGTTGGTGGTCGCTGTCGAAGCGGATGGACAAATCCACAGCGGCTTGAAGCGCCCCGTCGGTAAATCGCGCCTGATGATGTTCCTCCCATTTGGGACGCAGACCTTTGAGGATTTCGATGGCGTCGTCGCGGCTGGGTTCGTTCACGATGATTTTCTCGAAACGCCGCTCTAAGGCTGGGTCGGGTTCGATATGGCGGCGGTACTCGCTGACGGTGGTGGCGCCGATGCAGCGCAGTTCGCCGCGCGCCAACGCGGGCTTGATTAAATTCGCCGCGTCCATGCTGCC
>DYML01000218.1 GCA_020721605.1 Anaerolinea thermophila | reverse complement strand
GTGATTGACTGGCGCTTCTGGCATGACTTCTTGCATGACACGCTGATTGTCGGAACCTACAACTGGCTCAGTTCAATCGCCCTCGACCGTTACGCCGACCAAAAAGGCATTGACGCCTTCGCCAACTGGCTCGGCGCCGCCACGCAATGGATTTCTGAAAACGTCCGCAAGGTGCAGAACGGTTTTGTCCGCTCGTATGCGCTGGCTGTGATGTTGGGCGTGGTTGTTATTTTGGGTTATCTTCTTTTGAAGTAGTCAAAGGTCGAAAGTCAAACGTCAGACCTTCGACCTTTGACCTTCGACAATTCTTGAGGACGCAACATGGAATTTCTTTTACAACCTCTTACTCTCCTGACCTTCTTCCCGCTGCTGGGCGTGCTGGTGATTCTCTTCCTGAAATCCGAGCAGAAGAACGCCATCCGCTGGACTGCGTTGGGCACGACTCTGCTCACGTTTGGGATTTCGCTTTGGGCGCTGACTCAGTTCAAGGCGGCGAATCCCGACTTGCAACTCGAAGCCAAATACTCGTGGATTCAAGTCGCGGGTTGGGACATCCAATACTATCTCGCGGTGGACGGCTTGAGCATTCTCCTCGTCCTGCTGACGGGACTCCTCACGCCCATTTCCATCCTCTCCACATGGACTGCCATCGAAGACCGCGTCAAGGATTTCATGATTTTCTTCCTGCTTTTGGAAGTGGGCATGATGGGCGTCTTCCTCGCGCAGGATTTGTTCCTGTTTTACATCTTCTGGGAATTCACCCTCGTGCCGATGTACTTCCTGATTGGCTTGTGGGGCGGTCCGCGCCGAATTTATGCCGCCGTCAAATTCTTTCTCTACACGATGGCGGGTTCCATTTTGATGTTGCTTGCCATCATCTGGCTTGGGATTGAAGGCAATACCTTCTCCGTGCCCGCGTTGATTGCCCAGGGCGGCATTCCTGAAAATATCCAGATGTGGCTCTTCATCGCCTTCGCCGCCGCCTTTGCAATTAAAGTCCCGATGTTCCCGCTACACTCGTGGCTGCCCGACGCCCACGTCGAAGCGCCGACTGCGGGTTCGGTCATCCTTGCGGGCGTCCTGTTGAAGATGGGAACATACGGTTTCCTGCGCTTCAACATCCCGCTTTTCCCCGAAGCGACTGTCCAAGCCGCCCCGTGGATTGCCCTGCTGGCGACCATCGGAATCATCTACGGCGCGGCGGTTTCCTACGCTCAGGCGGACGTAAAAAAACTGGTGGCGTATTCCTCCGTCAGTCACCTTGGATTTGTGATGCTCGGTTTGTTCGCGCTCAACGCGCAAGGTGTGGCAGGCGCGATTTTGCAGATGGTCAATCACGGACTTAGCACGGGCGCGCTGTTCCTTCTCATCGGCATGGTCTACGAGCAGACTCACACCCGCGAAATCAAAGTCTACGGCGGACTGTGGAAGATCATGCCCGTCTTCGGCTCGATCATGCTCATCTCTGCGCTCTCCTCGATGGGCTTGCCAGGACTCAACGGCTTCGTCGGCGAGTTCACCATTTTGCTCGGCGCGTTCGGTTCGGAGGCGATTGGCAGTCCGTGGTACGCTGGTATCTCCGCTCTCGGCGTCATCATGGCGGCGGTTTACATCCTTTACATGTTCCAAAAAATGTTCCTCGGACCCGCGGGCGAAATCACCAAAGAACACGAACTCAAAGACCTCAACTGGCGCGAAATTCTCACCGTTGCCCCGCTGCTGATTCTCATGTTCTGGATCGGTCTCTACCCCGCGCCGTTCATCAACTTGATCGCCCCCGCGGTTGGTAAATTGTTGATTGGATATTAGTAACTGGTAATTAGTAATTGGTAATTGGTGATTTGTAATTACTAATTACCAATTACTAAAAGAGAGCATTATGCAACTTGATTTTTCCATCATCCTCCCGTTGACCATTCTCATCGCCTGGGCGTGCGCGCTTTTGCTGGTTGACCTCTTCATCCCGAAGGAGCGCAAGGGAATCACTGCCTTCCTCGCGGCATTGGGCTTGGCTCTGACTTTGGGATTCACCGTCACCCAAATCGGGCGCGAAGCGACGAGTTTCAACGGCATGGTGACTCTCGACGGCTTCGCCACCTTCACCAGCGCGCTCATCCTCGTCAGCGGCTTGCTCGGCATCGCCCTCGCCTACGGCTACCTCAAACGCATGGGCATTGAACGCGGCGAATATTACGCGCTGATGTTGTTCAGCATCACGGGCATGTTGCTGATGACCCAAGCCTCCGACCTCATCATCGTCTTCCTCGCGCTTGAACTGCTGTCCATTCCATTGTATGTCCTCGCCGCCTTTGCCCGTCCCAACCTGCAATCGGAAGAAGCGGGATTGAAATACTTCCTGCTCGGTTCGTTCTCCACTGGATTTATCGTTTATGGGATTGCGCTGGTCTTCGGCGCGACTGGGACGACCTCCCTGAGCGGAATCTTGGCATCGCCCTCAAGTTTGATTCTAACCATCGGGGCGGCTCTCCTCCTAATCGGTTTCGGCTTCAAGATCGCTGCCGTCCCCTTCCACATGTGGACTCCCGACGTGTATCAAGGCTCCCCGTCCGCCGTGACCGCGTTCATGTCGTCGGGGGCGAAAATTGCGGGTTTTGCTGCCCTGCTGCGGGTCTTTGCCCTTGCCTTCCCCAACCTCTCCGCCGACCTGACCGACATCCTCTGGGCGCTGTCCGCGCTGACCATGATTGTCGGCAACTTCTCCGCTATTTCACAGACCAACATCAAACGCATGTTGGCGTATTCGAGTATTGCCCACGCGGGTTATATCCTGATGGCTTTCGTCCCGTTTGGGAACAAAGAGGTCGTTGCAACTTCAGTTGCCGCGGGCTTGTTCTATCTCTTCGCCTACGTCCTGACCAACTTCGGCGCGTGGAGCGTGGTCATCGCCCTCGAAAAATCCGACCCTTCGACAGGCTCAGGGCGGGGGCTTGAGATTTCCGATTACATGGGGCTTGCCAAAAAATATCCCGCCCATGCCGCCGCCATGACCATCTTCATGCTCTCGCTGATTGGCTTCCCGCCCACGCTGGGAATGGTCGGCAAGTTCTATCTTTTTAGTTCCGCCATCGAAGGCGGATTCGTAGGACTGGCGGTCATCGGCGTGCTGACCTCCCTCGTCTCGGCGTATTACTATCTGCGGATTGTGGTCAACATGTACATGCGCGAAGGCGACCCGACCATCGAGCGCGAACCCTGGCTGGACATCACCACCGCCGTGATGGCAGTCGCCACCGTTGCGCTGAGTTTTGTTCCGCAGTGGATATTCCAATTGGCGGGCAGCGCGGTATTGAAATTGTTTTAGTCATCAACGCTGCGCTGTGTCAGAGATTTTGACAAAAAAATTATTGACACTCATTTTCTTTGCGGTATAATACCGTCCGCTAACATTAATGGCCCCGTAGCTCAATGGCAGAGCAGTTGCCTCTTAAGCAATTTGTTGAGGGTTCGAGCCCCCCCGGGGTCACCAATAAAAAAATCTGATACCCAGTATCAGATTTTTTGTTTTATAGCCCAAATAAACTCAACCCCCAAACGATCAGCGGCGCCGCGATCAGCGCCGGTAAAAAATTTCCCACGCGAATTTTCTTAATTTCCAACAAATTGCTAAAAGCAACTCCCATTAAGATCACGCCGCCTGTGGCAGTCATTTCCGACATCATTGGGTCGGTCACAATTGCATTGAGTTGATTTGCCAGCAGGCTGACTCCACCCTGATAGATGAGGATGATGAGCGAGGAGAACAGCACCCCAACCCCCAGTGTGGATGCGAAAGCGATGGACGCGAATCCGTCCAGGGTGGATTTCACCGCCAGTAATTTGTAGTCGCCTGTTAATCCGTCTTGAATGGAACCAAGAATGGCGATGGGTCCGATGCAAAAAAGCAGCGATGCAACCATGAATCCGCGCACAAATTTGGAGTTGGAGCCGGTTTCGGTCTCGCGTGAGAAACGTTTTTCAAGCATCTGTCCGAAGGTTTGCAGCCCGTCTTCAATGCCGATCCACTCGCCGAGCAGCGCACCAAGGATTAACGCGCCCAGCACAATTAATGAATTTTTGCTTTCAAAAAACATTTGCAGCCCCAGTGCGGCAGTGAAAAGCCCCATGCCCGCAATGACCGTGTTTTTGAACTTGTCAGGAATACGCGCGCCAAACAATAAGCCAATTGTCCCGCCGATTAAGATGGCGGCAACGTTGATGAATGTGCCTGTCATGTTGTTTTACCTTTTTAATTGAATTAACGAAAGCCGTGTTGTGTGTACCGTTCAAAACGATACATGCAGTGCGTTATATACTGCAATACTTTAAATGAGAAATAAAATGTAACTACTCAGCCAGTGTAATTGCGAGGGCATTCTTGCTCCTGCTCGAAGCAATCTGCTTTCAATGACACTGAGCAGCCCCAATAAAACAGGCTTAAAGAATACATCTACGGTTTTGCAAGAGTCGTCTTCTTCCCTGCGTTCTGATTCTCAAGCAGTTCCAGCACAAAACACAAAGAGGAAAGCCGATTAAGATAGCGCTGTAGATCGGGATTCATCACTTGTTCTTCATCAAACAGATGTACCACGTTGCGCTCTGCCCTGCGCACAATGGCGCGCGCCAGCGAGAGCGCCGCCCCGCCCAGCGTATCGCCTGGCAAAATAAATTCTTTTGGCATTTCAACCATTGCGCTTAATACATCGGTTTGCTGTTCCAGCCAGTTTACCCGTACCGAATTAATGAAGTGAAAGCGCGCTGCATTTTCCGGCGTAGCGGCAACTTCTGCCATTAACTTATAAAGATCGCGCTGCGCTTCAAGCAAAATGGGCGCAGTTTGAGCGGCGCTGCATTGCGCGCGCGCCAAGCCCAGCGCGGCGGATGCTTCATCCAACGCGCCGATGGCTTCCATGCGGACATGATATTTTGGCACACGACCCTCGCCGAGCAAGCCCGTTGTGCCATCGTCACCTTTGGTTGTGTAAAAATTCATGGGCGGGATTATAGCATCAGACATGGCAGGTTTTGGAAATGTGACTGTTCCAAATTTGGTAAAGAACGCGTAAGAGGCAATAAGCGAGGCA
>DYML01000217.1:3078-5086 GCA_020721605.1 Anaerolinea thermophila | reverse complement strand
TCGACGAAGAAGTCAATAAAGTCCTGACGAATTTGGTTGCCTGTTAGTTTTTTCATACGAAACGCTCCGAAGATTTGATAATGACTGGCGAATTATAAATGAAGAATGAAGAATGAAGAATGCGGAATGGGGGAATAAAAAAATCCCGAACCGCTTGAGATTCGAAAAAACTGGTTTCGCGCTGCCCGCCGACAAAGGGCAGCAAATAGTATAATCTTCAAAAATTTCAAAGAATGGAGGTCCAATGCTCAAGCCTGTCCCATCATCACGCGCCACAAATTTCTTAAAAAGTTCTGAAAGCCTTGTCCTTTTTGCCATTGCCATCGTCCTTGTTGTGCTGGCAATTTTAATTTTGGTATCGGATTTAGTTGGGTTGTATCATGCCGTCATGGAGGGACAAATTAGGGAACACGCCATCGAAATTTTGGACGGCATTTTGTTGGTAATGATGATTATGGAAATTGTCTACACCGTCACCTTGTCTATGGAGGCGCATACACTGGTAGCCGAACCGTTTTTAATCGTTGGCACCATTGCCGCCATCCGCCGCATGTTGGTCATCACTGCTGAAAGCACCAAACTGGAACTATCCAACTCAATTGCCTTTCAAAACATTTTGATCGAGCTGAGCTTATTGGCAACAACCATTCTGATGATTGCCGGCGCAATTTACATTATGCGAAGCAGTGAGAAATTTCTGGTGAAGGAAAAGAAAGAAGAACCACAAAAATTAATCTAACGGATTCGTCTATTTTCCACTGCCCGCCGCCACTGTCTTAAAAGACAGGCACAAAACAGCCATGACCGAAATTTTGGTCATGGCTGTTTTGTGTAAAAAAGCCCATCAAAAAAGGGGATTAATGAAATCCAATGACTTCGGGCGAAATCCAAATTGAGGTGGTCTTGGTGGTGTCAGTTACGCACAACGCCTGGGGGCTGAGAGCATTGGAGGGTGGGCTGAGTACCCACGCCCACGCCCAATAACAGCCCGCCAAAACCGTAATTTCGGGTTGATCATACCGCCCCATAGAAAGGGTGTAAGTGCCGCATTCTTTTTCTTCATTTTGGCTTGCCATGGCAAAAGAAAGATTTAATTCACTATCTGTGTTGTTAACAAATTTAATTTTGACCGTAGCGCCTTGTGGGTCAAGCGGAGGCGGCAGGTTGCAAGAATCGGGGGCGGGTGTGTCGGTCGAAATGACAGGCGCCAAAGTTGATAATACAAGCGGGGAGGCGGTCAGTGTGGGCAGTGGAAATGTGGGCGTGGGGGGAACAGGTGTTTCTGTGGCTGTGGGCAGCGCCGCCTGAGTTAGGGTAATTGCAACCCAGGCATTTGCAAGCGCCGTAGCGCGCGCATCCTCGGCAGGCAGGGTCGGCGCGGCGGCGGGGCTGCAAGCGGGGCTGGCTGCCATGAGCAGCAGAAGGGCAAGGAATGTCAATTTTCTTTTCATGTTTATTTTCATATTTCTCCATCTACAAGGTCTTTAAGAGTTACCGCAATTTTGCCAATATTGGCGCTGCGTCACATGATTCGGCTGAATTTTACAGCCTGGAAATTAATCACCTTGATAGAGCCAGATGCGAAACCGCTCGGAGCCGACGGTATCTACATGCGTGTAATGCGTTTCAATGAAGCGAATCAAATCTTGCGTGATCGGCAAATCTTTCCATAAGCCTGCATTAATTCCGGGAATGGTTTTGTCCCTTGCGGTTGCGTCAATAATCATGGGTTTTTTTTGAGCAATGGCAAGCAGCAATTCGTCCACAATTTCTTGCGAAACATAATTGGGAACGCCGAAAGGGTAAGTATACACAAATCTGGCGGGCGGTTTCCTTTCGGTCAAAAAATTATAAACGCTGGCGTTGCCCCAGATCAACACATAATCACCGGGCTGGGTATGCTTCAAAATGTATTGAACATACTCGCCGCGTTCCACAGCAGAATAATTTGGCTGGGGCAAAGATTTTTGTCGGTGAATGGTCTGCGCCAGGTTTATCAGCGGCGGCA
>DYML01000217.1:0-2978 GCA_020721605.1 Anaerolinea thermophila | reverse complement strand
GGCTGCCGCCAAATTTGATAAAGGTATATGAAAAGCCCAACCAGCCCTGCCAGACCGAGTTGAGAGAAAACCGCCAGGGTTGTATACCCTTTAACAAGAGCCAGCCAGGAGAAGTCGTTCAACTTGGAATAATGATAATTAAAAATAAAAACCTGGTCGAGTAAATCACCAAGCGCGTGGTTTGCGGCAAAATAGATTCCGATTATGCCAAAGATAGTTGCGCTGCCCAAGGCGGCTGCCAAAATCCGCTTGAATGTGCGCAGTCGTTCTTTTGGAAAAAAAAGGGCAATGGAGAGTAAAACCAGGGCAATGGCAAGATGTGCGCCAATATTGTTGGGGCGCAAAGAAAAAGCCAGCGCAGCCATTAGCCCAACCCATACTTCATTCCAATAGCCATTTGAATTTTTTTCAGAGCGCAAGTAAAAGTAGATTGCGGCAAATTGAAACAGGAGGGAATATTCTTCCACTGAACTGCCGTGATCCAGTACCAGAGGCAGAGCCACCAGCCATAAAATGGCGCTGGAAAACGCAGTGGCAAAATCAAAAACCAGCCGCAGAGCAAGAAAAGCAGTAACTGCCGCCAGAAAAAGAAATACAACTTCAAGAAACCAAACACCCCAGACTGAGTCTGTGAGGCTTAACCCAAGCGCATTAATATAATAAATGAGCGGACCTTTATGATCCCACACATCGCGGTAGGGAATGGCGCCCTCCAAAATTTGCTGCCCAACATACAGGTACACGCCCTGGTCGCGCACGGGAATGGGTTGATACAAGGGCGCAATGGGCGTCAAAATAGCAGCCGCCGTTAATAGTAAAAAAATCGCTGCCAACAGCAATTCTTTTTTCATTCTACCTTTTCCAATTTAACATGATCAAGCCGACAAGGCAAACGAAAATTCCGACCGCATTAACCCATGAGATTTGATCTTTGAAGAAGAAGATGGCAACCGGCAGCAGGATGATCGAAGCGGCGACATTAACCAATACAGCAGCAATGCCCAGATTCCAACCGGCGCGGTAGACCAGCAGAAAGCCAAACTCAATGCCAACAATGGCAAAAGCAAGCATGATGCTTGCCCAATTAAGTTGTTTAATCTCCGCCGCAATTCCGTGCGAAACAGGAAAAAAGTAAAACGTAAAAAGAGTGGCGGCAAAAGCAACGGCGTATGTCACCAAAAGCGAGACGGTAAAATTGGCGCTCGATGGTATGCTCTTGGCGGTAAAGTGATATAACGTGCTGGAAGCGATGGCAAGGGTGATGGAAAAGTAAAAAAGAAACATGGTTTTTTTTAGCGGCATGACGACTGTGCCAAAAGGTACTGGTCTATGAATTTAAGACTTGCAAAATAAACTCGGCAGTCCGCCTGCCCGACAGCCCATCAGTAAATGTAATTTCATCTTTCACAAACTGCTGCCGTTTTTCAGAATCAACCGTTTTGTCTTGCAAATACATATTTAGCATGTCGCGCAATTGAGATTCGTCACGCGCCACCCGCCCTGCCTGTGCCATGCGAAAGCGGAGGTGTGTGGGCCAGTTGCCGATTGCCTTCAACGACAAAGAAAATTTACCAGGCTTGTTCCAGCCGCCTGGCGTATCAATCACTGCCGCAATCATCGGCGTGTTATGCACAGCCGTTTCCACCAGCATGGTTGAGTAAACCGTGACCAGCACATCAGAATATGCCATCATTGAAGATTTCTCATCCATATCTTCGCCGCCGTAATACCCCAAAGAGCCGCCCAATGCCACAGGCTGCACCACATGCACATGCGGGTATTTTTTCTCCAGGTGAAACACGCGTTCACGTTCTTCGGCGAAAATCTTTGGCTTATCTTGAAAGTGGCTGGGGTGCAGCCGAATTAACAGTTGAGACGGTTCCGCCAGCGCATCCGCAGAAACCAATTTTGCAAGAGCCTCAATGTTGGGATAATTGGGCGCAAAATGAACAAAACTACTGGCATACGAGATCAACTTGCGGTGGGGGTCAAGCCGATGCAATTTGAAATATTGATCGCGCGGCATCTGCCATGATTTGCGAAAATAGCCATCGTAAGATGGAATGCCGCCCACATGCACATGCGCGGGGTTCCAATCTGCACCCTGCACAAGTTCCTCTTTTTGCAGGGCAGACCAGCAGGTTGCCCACTGCACATCTGCCCCGGAAATATTGTAACTGGAGGAATTATCCCAACCGACTATGACGGTCATATTTTTAATTCCGCGTCTGGCAGATTCACGCAGCAGGTAGCGATCCATACGCCAGCCAGGCGTTGAAGCAATGACCAGATCAGGCTGATGTTTTTCAAAGAGATGGTCATACAAGCCGGGTTTGGGCGTAAAGTGGTTCTGCATCTTCAACAAAAGAGTACGGGCAAAGGAAAAGTTCCGCAGCAGCAAAATAGCCAGCGCAGAAGGAAGCCAAACCGCCAGGCGAAATTTCCAACCATTCTCGCTCCACACTTCCCAAATATGGCTATCCATTGCCTCGGTATTAATGCGCCGCGAACCGCCAACCCGCCGCAAGTAGCCAAGCAGCCACTGCCAGCGCGGTCTGACAGTTTTTGCGTATTGCCCGGCTTCTTTCAACCGCAAGCCCTCAATGGTTAACCCTGGCTGCGCAAAACGCGCAGTCATCTGCGTTTGAATGGCGTCATCGGTCAGCAGGATAATTTCAACCCCCGCCGCCAGTAAAGTTGAAACGACATCGCTTTGCAAAAAATAGATGATTGCCATGCCGTGATCGGCAGAAATGAATATTTTTTTTGACATACTTCCTTTGGACAAAGAACCGCATAAAAGACGGCTGTGAGTTGATTCTGCGGCAAGGGCAGGGTACAGGCAGGAAAAAATCCCTGCGACAGGCGTATATTTTAGCACGGGGCATGTCAGAAGGCAGAAAGTGCGCATCAGACAAACCACAAAAGCCTCAAAGGCAAAACAACATATAAATGTCGTTCCTCACAAGAATGTTAAT